>NZ_JBWQTV010000009.1:0-12784 GCF_056619965.1 Halalkalibacter sp. HAAS-P014
ATGGCTTCTCTCCCTGCTCGTTTCTTCGAGTAAACCACTCGCAGAAACTTTAAAACCTGGCAGGGGCTTCGCTCATTGCTTCGAAGTAACACCAAAAGGGAAGACCGTCCTTTTGGTGTTTATCTTGTTTAGCACTTTCATGGACGGCAATGGCTTCTCTCCCTGCTCGTTTCTTCGAGTAAACCACTCGCAGAAACTTTAAAACCTGGCAGGGGCTTCGCTCATTGCTTCGAAGTAACACCAAAAGGGAAGACCGTCCTTTTGGTGTTACTTCTTCCTCTTTTTCTTTTTTTTCTTTGGTATGGCAGGGTCTTGGTAGTGTGGTGTATTGGGCTGCATTCGGCGGTAGATGATCAAAATGATGGCTCCTACGATTAAAATGATCGACATCACTTGTGCTGTCTTTAAGACTCCTCCGATTAATAAGTAATCAAGGCGAATCATCTCAAGGAAGAAACGACCAAATGAGTAGTAAATGACATACGCCATGAAGATTTCACCTTGTTTTAGGTTCAATCTTCTTAAATACAGCAATAAAATTACACCTAATAAATTCCAGATCGATTCATACAAGAAAGTCGGGTGGTAATAGGTTCCGTTTATATACATCTGATTTATAATAAAATTTGGTAACATCAAGCTTTCAAGAAACTCTCTAGTTACTGGCCCACCATATACTTCTTGGTTCATAAAGTTTCCCCAGCGTCCAATCGCTTGGGCAAGTAATAAACTCGGTGCCGTAATATCAGCAATTTGCCAGAACGAATAGCCTCGTTTTTTTGCAAATACGTAAGCTGTTAACATCCCACCAATCACTCCACCGTGAATCGCGAGACCACCTTCCCAAATGTAGAACATCCGAATCGGATTGTCAGCAAATTGCTCCCACCTGAAAATTACATAATAAGCCCTTGCTGAAAGAATAGCAATTGGCAACGCAAATAAAAGTAGATCGGCATACATATCTTTTGGAAACCCTCGCCTAACCGCTTCTCTGGTCGCAAGGAAATAACCAAGAATAACACCTAATCCTATTAAAGCTCCATACCAATAAATAGTGAATGGACCGATTTCTAGAAATATTCGACTATATGGTTCGATATTCTCTTCCATTTCCATCACTCCCTTACACGTTAAAACAAAGAGTTATCTATGAACTCTTTGCTATTCTATCACACTGTTAGTGAAATTCATCATGATCCGCTTCTTCGATCACATTTGTTAACCTTGATGAAAATTCTTGAGCAGCATCATAGCCCAGTCGCTTCAAACGAAAATTCATCGCAGCTACTTCAATGATAACCGCTAGATTTCGACCAGGTCTTACTGGAACGGTTAGTTTCGTAATTTCTGTATCAATAATTTTCATTTTCTCTTCTTCAAGTCCTAAGCGATCATAGGCTTTCTTTTGATCCCAAAGCTCCAAATGAATACACAGAACAATTCGCTTAAACGGACGAACAGCCCCTGCACCAAATAACGTCATGACGTTAATAATTCCTAGCCCCCGTATTTCAAGTAAATGTTGAATTAAATCCGGTGAACGTCCTACTAATGTTCCTTCATTTTCTTGGCGGATTTCAACTGAGTCATCAGCAACGAGACGATGTCCACGCCTGACTAAGTCCAACGCCGTCTCACTTTTCCCTACTCCACTATTTCCAGTAATAAGGACTCCAATACCATAAATATCAACAAGTACACCATGAACAGCTGTCATTGGTGCTAATGCACTATCTAAATAAGTCGTAATGCTACTACTTAGACGCGTCGTTGCCATATTCGAACGTAACAAAGGCACCCCGACTCTTTCAGCTGCCTCGATCAATTCAGGAGGAATCTCTAACCCACGCGAGATAATAATTCCAGGCGTATCATATGTACATAACTTTAACATTCGTTCTTCTTTTTCATGTTTCTTTAGATGATCAAAAAATGAAAGCTCCGTTCGACCTAATAGTTGAAGCCGTTTTGCTGGGTAATAAGTAAAGTAACCTGCCATTTCAATTCCAGGTCTAGAAAGGTCACTCGTGGTAATCGCTCGATAAATTCCTTCTTCTCCTGCTAATAACTCTAAATTAAAACGTTCTAATAAGTCATTTGCTGTTACCTTTGCCACTTCGTTAATCCCACCTTCATCTTAAATAGCGAATCATTGAGAACGTTTGTACACTCCTATGATACACTCAAGTTAAATAAGTATGTTCTCCATTTTAGCATACTTTTAAGGGTCTGACCCCTACCCCTCAGGGTAGGGGTCAGACCCCAATTTTACCGTTTTCGTATTGGCTTGACAATAAAGGTTTGGATTAGGGCAATTAAAATAGCAGCAAGGATCGCCATCCCAAACCCATCTATCACGAAAGCACTACCCATTAACCCAGCCGTTAAGCTTAATGTGAGCGCACTGATGACAAATAAAAAGAATCCTAGTGTTAAAATCGTAATCGGTAATGTTAGCACAACAAGTATCGGTTTTACGACGGCATTGACAATAGATAATAGCAAACTGGCAATAATTGCTGCGGCAAACCCAGACAAATAAAACCCTTCAAATAAATAAGCAATTGCCATTAAAACGAGAGCATTTATAATAAGCCCAATAATCCATCTCATCACTCTACACATCCTCTTCATTCGGCATAATTATAACAGCGATAATATATCCGATTATGAATGGAAAAAGCCCTGTGACAAAAAATAGGATAACAGCTAACAAACGAATAATCGTTGGATCCACTGAAAAATACTTCGCTATCCCTCCACAAACTCCCGCTAACTTTCGCTCATATTGAGTACGGTACAAACGTTTCATCATTATCACCTCTTTTCTTCATCAATTTGAAACTGTAAAAAAACTTTATTGAAGCTTTTCAGTTGTGAGATCTTGCCTTACTTTTGGTCTTTCAAAACAATAGAACCCGTATTCGTCAGGGCATTAACTTTTACACGTGGAGAAGACTGTTGATTACCAATAAAATTCAGTGACTTTTGCGCGAATTCTTTTTTCTCTTCAAGAGTTTCATACTCATCAAGATCAATCGTAAAGCCACCTACATTCGTTTTCAATTTCCCCTCGATTCGAATCGATTTTGGTATCACCAAATGGATACTTCCTGTTGTTGCTTTTAAATCAGCATATCCTGATTCAGATAATGCTTCAAGTTCATATGTGACCGATCCATTTACTGTTTCAGCGTCAAAGTCTTGAACCTTCCCTGTAATTGTAATATTACCATGAATAGTTTTCGCATCAAGAACATCAATATCAGCCTGCTTGCACTCAATTGCTCCGTTTACTGTTTCGGCCATCACCTTTTTAGCTTTTACAGAGGCGAAAGTAATCGTGCCGTTAATTGCATTTACATCAAGCGTTTCACTAGTGAACGCTCCTCCCGTTAGCTGACCATTAAATGTATAAAGTTTAATATGGTCGTACGCTGATCGTGGAACATAGACAGTCGTTTGGACTTTAATCGATTTCGTCTTCGTATGGAAGAGCATCTTTCGCTCATCGACACGGAAGGATGATTCCTCCAAAAACACACGACGTGCTTCCTCATGATCCTTTACCCGATATACTTTTGCTTTACACTCAACCCGAACATCTGATTCATCCCAAGGCTCAAACAAAATCGAACCATTTTCAAGCGATACATCAAGTGAAGCTGGTGCGACATCCCGATGTTGAAAAATGTGATCCACTTCAATGGAAGGACCGAAATTAAAATCGAGGTCGACATCCTTGATTTTTTGAATAGTGTTTTCAATGAACGAGGTAAATAAATTAGCTGTTGAAGTGGCAGCCTGCCTCGCTCGTTCACGGTATTGCTCGCCCTCATCCCACTTTACATTTTTCGATAATTGTGTAGACGCGGGTTCCTTCTCTTCTTCTTTTGCATTAGAAGAAGGTCCTGGTTTTTCAATCGCCTCAAGTAGTTTTATCCCTTCTTCGGCTGTAATCTTTCCGTCTTCAATCATTTTTAATATCATTTTTCTTTCTTCCAACATTCCCACTCCCTCAAACAATTTTATGGGCAAATCGTATACTACTTATATTCTATTACGAAAACAATCACAAACATGTTTCATCTTTATTAATTCTTTTCCAAATTCTAAAAAAAAATGCTGCCATGATTCTTTGTTCTAATCATGGCAGCATCGAGATGCTAAAAGAGCTGAGGTATTTTTTAGTTAGTATGATGAGGGTGGAGATAAAGAAGGAGAGGTTAAGTCGCTCTCTGAGTCCCTCTTTTTCTCTCACTCGGAGGTTCACGCCTTCAGTCGCTCTCTCTGAGTCCCTCTTTTTCTCTAGCTCGGAGGTTCACGCCTTCAGTCGCTCTCTCTGAGTCCCTCTTTTTCTCTAGCTCGGAGGTTCACGCCTTCAGTCGCTCTCTCTGAGTCCCTCTTTTCCCCTAGCTCGGAGGTTCACGCCTTCAGTCGCTCTCTCTGAGTCCCTCTTTTTCTCTAGCTCGCAGGTTCACGCCTTCAGTCGCTCTCTCTGAGTCCCTCTTTTTCTCTAGCTCAGAGGTTCACGCCTTCAGTCGACCTCTCTGGATCCCTCTTTTCTCCTAGCTCGGAGGTTCACGCCTTCGGTCGAATCACCTTCACCACGCATTCAATCTTCTACACCGTGACATCTTCGATAAACTGGTTCATCCGTTCTTTGTCACGCTCTAAAATTGGTTTTAAATACTTCCCTGTATAGGATCCCTCAACTAATGCCACTTCTTCAGGTGTTCCTTGTGCTACAAGCTGACCACCTTTGTCGCCACCTTCTGGACCCAAATCGATAATATGGTCAACGGTTTTGATCACATCTAAATTATGCTCGATCACAAGAACTGTATCGCCATTGTCCACGAGGCGCTGCAATACCTTTAACAACCGAGCGATATCATCTACATGAAGACCTGTTGTCGGTTCATCCAAAATATAGATCGTCCGACCTGTTGAACGTTTATGCAGTTGAGAAGCAAGTTTGACCCTTTGTGCTTCTCCACCTGATAATGTGGTAGCTGGCTGGCCGAGTGTAATATACCCTAAACCGACATCAACGAGTGTTTGGATTTTACGTTTAATCTTTGGAATGTTTGTGAAAAATTCCAAGCCTTCTTCAACTGTCATTCCGAGTACATCGGCTATGGTTTTGCCTTTGTAGGTGATCTCGAGCGTTTCACGATTGTAGCGTTTGCCTTCACATACTTCGCATGGAACATAAACATCTGGCAAAAAGTGCATCTCAATCTTGATAATCCCATCACCACGGCACGCCTCACAGCGACCACCTTTTACATTGAAGCTAAAGCGACCTTTTTTATAACCTCTAACTTTTGCTTCATTCGTTAAGGCATAGACATCGCGGATATCGTCAAATAAGCCTGTGTAGGTTGCTGGGTTGGAACGAGGCGTTCGTCCAATTGGTGATTGATCTATCTCTATTACTTTATCAATTTCATCGAGTCCAACGATCTCTTTATGTTGTCCTGGTTTCTCTTTTGCTCGGTTTAATTTTTGGGCAAGCGCCTTATAGACAATCCCATTAATAAGTGTACTTTTCCCAGAACCTGAGACTCCAGTGACAGCGATAAAGACACCTAGTGGGAATGTGACAGATACATTCTTGAGATTGTTTTCACTTGCTTTCTTCACCGTAAACGAGCGTCCATCAGATTTTCTACGTTCATTTGGTACCGGGATAAATTTTTTGCCGGCTAAATACTGTCCCGTAAGAGAATTATCATCATTTATGATTTCTTCCGGTGTCCCTATTGCTGTAATTTCACCACCGTGAACTCCTGCGCCAGGTCCAATATCAATAATATAATCTGCTGCTAGCATTGTATCTTCATCATGCTCCACGACAATTAACGTATTTCCTAAGTTGCGCATATGTTCAAGTGTCTCAATCAAACGATCATTGTCACGCTGGTGTAAACCAATTGAGGGCTCGTCTAATATGTAGAGAACGCCCATTAATGAAGAACCTATTTGTGTGGCAAGGCGAATTCGCTGCGCTTCACCACCAGATAACGTTCCAGCCGAGCGAGAAAGCGACAAATAATCCAACCCTACATTCATTAAAAAGCCTAAGCGATCATTGATTTCTTTTAAGATTAAACGAGATATTGCCTGATCCTTTTCCGATAATTCCAGTTGATCAAAATAGACTTTCGCATCCTTAACAGAAAGAGTTGCAACCTGGCCGATATGACTATCGCCGACAAACACTGCTAATGCTTCTTTTTTGAGACGATACCCTTTACAGGTCGGACAATGCTTCTCTCTCATATATCCTTCCATTTGCTCGCGTATGTAATCGGAACTTGTTTCCTTGTAACGACGCGCAACATTGTTGACGACCCCTTCGAATAAAACGAGGTTCTCACGGATTTGCCCGAATTCATTTTCGTAGCGAAAGTAGATTCTCTCCGTTCCACTTCCATATAAAATTTTATCAAGAAGTGCTTCAGGTATTTGTTCAACCGGTATGTCCATGTCAATTTGATAATGCTCACATACAGCCTCTAACAGCTGTGGATAATATTGCGAGCTTGTTGTCTCCCAGGCTGCAATGGCATGATCACGCAACGTCCTAGTCCGATCTGGAACCAGCAAATCAATATCAACTTCAAGCTTAGACCCAAGACCATCACAAGAAGGGCAAGCACCGAACGGACTATTAAATGAAAACATGCGTGGCTCAAGCTCTGCAATCGAAAATCCACACTCCGGACAAGCGTGATGCTGGCTAAAGAGCAATTCATCTTCCCCTATCACATCAACTAATACACGTCCATCAGCTAACGTCAATGCAGATTCTAATGAGTCAGCTAACCTTGTTTCAATCCCTTCTTTGATGACAATACGATCAATTACTACTTCAATGCTATGCTTTTTGTTTTTATCAAGTTCAATCTCTTCGGCCACTTCTCGCATTTCCCCGTCCACTCTGACACGAACGTAACCTTGTTTTTTTATATCTTCCAGAACTTTGACATGAGCTCCTTTTCGTCCAGATACTAATGGGGCGAGAATTTGCATTTTCGTTCGCTCTGGATATTCAACAAGACGATCAACCATTTGTTGAATCGTCTGTGATGAAATTTCAATGCCGTGCTTCGGACAAACTGGTTTCCCGATTCTAGAATACAACAAACGTAAATAATCTGAAATTTCTGTCACCGTTCCGACCGTTGAACGGGGGTTACGGCTCGTTGTTTTTTGATCGATTGAAATCGCAGGTGATAAGCCTTCAATGGCATCAACATCAGGCTTGTCCATCTGTCCCAAAAATTGGCGAGCGTAAGCTGAAAGTGATTCGACGTAACGCCTTTGTCCTTCCGCATAGATCGTATCGAATGCTAAAGACGATTTCCCAGATCCTGATAAACCCGTTAAGACAACGAGTTTATCACGTGGAATTGTCACATCGATGTTTTTTAAATTATGAGAACGCGCTCCTTTTACAACAATATTCTCTAATGCCACCGTTTTCTCACCCTTCCGCTTTTAATTCGAGAACAAGGTCACGAAGTTCAGCTGCTCGCTCGAAGTTTAACTCCCGTGCTGCATCTTTCATTTCCTTTTCCATTCGTTCGATCATCTCTTGTTTTTCTTTTTTGCTTAGTTTTTGCTTTGGTGCTGCATCATAACGAGCCTCTTCGGTCTCTTCAGCTACTAGTGTTGCTTGAATGACATCTGGAATTTTCTTTTGAATCGTACGTGGTGTGATACCATGCTTTTCATTGTGTTCCTTTTGAATGGTCCGACGACGCTTTGTTTCTTCAATCGCAATATTCATTGATTTCGTTATTTTATCTGCATACATCACGACATGACCATTAGCATTACGAGCTGCTCTTCCAATCGTTTGGATTAACGAGCGATCAGAACGGAGGAATCCTTCTTTATCAGCATCTAAAATCGCGACAAGTGAAACTTCTGGAATATCGAGCCCTTCTCGGAGCAAGTTAATCCCAACTAAAACATCAAACGTCCCCATTCGCAACTGTCGGATAATCTCAATCCGCTCTAATGTTTTCACTTCCGAGTGCAAATAACGGACACGAATGCCAATCTCTTTTAAATAATCGGTTAAATCCTCAGACATTTTTTTCGTTAACGTCGTCACTAGTACCCGTTCATTTCGTTCAACACGAGCATGAATTTCACCGATTAAATCATCAATCTGGCCTTCGATAGGACGAACGTCAATCGTCGGATCAAGCAATCCAGTTGGACGAATAATTTGTTCAACCATTTTTGGCGTATGCTCCAGTTCATATGGGCCTGGTGTAGCAGATACATAGACAGCTTGATGAACCTTAGCCTCAAACTCCTCAAACTTCAATGGTCGGTTATCAAGAGCTGACGGCAACCGAAACCCATGATTAACAAGGACTTCTTTCCGTGCTCTATCGCCGTTGTACATTCCTCTTACTTGAGGTAACGAAACATGTGACTCATCCATGATTAACAGGAAATCTTCAGGAAAGAAATCTATCAATGTATACGGAGTTGCTCCTGATTTACGTAACGTTAAATGGCGCGAGTAGTTCTCAATCCCTGAACAAAACCCCATCTCGGCCATCATTTCAATATCATAACGCGTGCGCTGTTCAAGTCGCTGCGCTTCAAGCAATTTCCCTTGTTCATTGAGTTCCTTTAGACGTTCTTCCAGCTCTACTTCAATGTTAGCAATTGCTTTTTTTAACTTTTCCTCACGGGTAACGAAGTGAGATGCAGGGAAAATGGCAATATGGTTTCGTTCCCCTTTTATTTCCCCGGTAAGGGCATCGACCTCCGTCATTCGATCGATTTCATCACCAAAGAACTCAACCCGAATGCACTGCTCGTCTCTTGATGCTGGGAAAATCTCAACAACATCGCCACGAACACGGAATGTTCCTCGCGTAAAGTTAACATCGTTTCGGTCATATTGAATATCGACTAATTGACGTAACAATTCATTTCGATCCAATTCCATCCCGACTCTAAGTGAGACAACGAGCTCGCGGTATTCTTCCGGAGAACCTAAGCCGTATATACACGAAACACTCGCGATAATAATGACGTCATTCCTCTCAAATAACGCACTTGTTGCGGAGTGGCGAAGCTTATCAATTTCATCATTAATACTTGCATCCTTTTCAATAAAGGTATCTGAACTTGGTACGTAGGCTTCTGGCTGATAATAATCGTAGTAGCTGACAAAATACTCCACGGCATTGTTTGGGAAAAACTCCTTGAACTCACTATAAAGCTGTCCAGCGAGTGTTTTGTTATGAGCCATTACCAACGTTGGTTTGTTCACCTCTTTAATAACGTTTGACATCGTGAATGTCTTTCCCGTCCCTGTAGCACCTAATAATGTCTGATGTTTCTTCCCCTCTTTGAGACCGTCAACAATCTTTTTAATCGCTTCTGGCTGGTCTCCTTCTGGCTCGTACGCCGACACCAACTCAAACGTCTCGCTCAATCCGATTACCTCCCAACGAACTGTTTATAAGTAGCTGTATTATACCATAGACTACCAGTTGTAACGCAAACAATGCGAACGTTTGTTTTTGAAAATACAAAAAAACAAAAGGAAGAACACATCGTTGTGCCTTCCTTTTGCTTCCTTACTTATTTGTATCCAGTATTTCACGTGTTCTTTGATAATTCTTGTGGTTAATAGCTGTTCTCTCATGAGGAAATTCTTCTTCTCTTCCTTTTACAGGAAATTCTAAAAATTCTGCAGCCACACTATTATTATAGACAGCAATTACTTTCATTTCGATGCCGTCGTAAATAATCTTCTCGTTCAAGACAGCAGCATTTTCATTTATTGGTTCTTCGTTATTAAAAGCCATAAATATCCTCTTTTCCTCTTGAATTTATGTTTTCTTCTGCCTATTAGTTTAAAGTCTCCCCTACTATGAATCAAGAGATTTATTATAACATTTTCTACTTTTCATGCTTTGTTATTTCTTTTTTTTACCAATATAAAATTTCCCCTTATTTCAGAAGCTACTAGAAGGAACTTTTCTAAAAAGGATGATTGTCATGAATACTTTAACATCAGACTGGTTTGGTAATACAAAAGGAGACATTTTAGCCGGAATTGTCGTTGCACTTGCGTTGATCCCTGAAGCGATTGCCTTTTCACTCATTGCCGGTGTTGATCCGATGGTTGGACTTTATTCCTCCTTCCTCATTCCTGTCGTTATTGCCTTTGTAGGTGGCAGACCTGGAAAACTTCACAACGGTTCAATTTCATACATAAGATTTTAAAAGAAGGTCTTCAAAATAAGAAAAGCGAATACTATAGAACTAACAAAACCAAAATGAAATGTTACCTTTTTGGAGGTGTAAATAATGTTAAATCAAATTCTATTAGCGACTGATGGTTCAGATTCTGCTCACTATGCCGCTAACAGAGCCATTGAACTAGTTAAACCTAATAAGAACGCTAAAATTCACATTGTTTATGTTATCGACATCTCAAAATCTAAAGCCGAAGTATTACAACATTGGAACTCCTCCACTAGAGATAAGAAAACGGATAAAGTAAGAACCACTGAACAACTCCTTGAAGCAGCAGGCATTGAGTACGAAACTCATATACTTAAAGGAGATCCTGGTCCATCAATTGTTACGTATGCTAATGAAAACAAATTTGACCTTGTCATCGTTGGAAATAGAGGCAAAAGCAAACTACAAGAACTTGTCCTAGGGAGCGTCAGTCATAAAGTCGCAAAACGAGTTCGTTGCCCCGTGATGATTATCAAGTCAAAAGTTTCATCTAAAAATAATGTTGTAAACGCTTACAAATATAAAAACGTTCATACCCTGAAAAAATAGTACCAAACATTAAAAAGGGAGAGTGCCAAAGGGTAATTTGAACGTAACCTTTGGCACACCCCCCTAAAGCAATGAGCGAAATCGGTACATTTTTTTAAGAAGTGGGTTTCTTCTTCTCAAGATACGTAGCGAACGAAGCCATTGCCAAATCTACTTTTAAGACAGCCCTTTCCCCTACATTCCTGGTTTGTGCTTCAACCTTTTCTTGGCTACGAAAAATCCCAAACTAAATGATACGATTGCTATCACCCACATTATCCATGATTGCTGATGAATTTGTAATGCAACGATGACAATCATCCACGTTACAAGACAAGCCCCTACTAAACTAAATGTAACTCTTGTCACAACAATCATTAACAGAAACGGGATGATAAGGGCTACAATTAGATCTGCCATCATCCGTCTATTTAAACTCCTTTTTACCTTTATTTAAACAATCGAATCTTGAAGGTCCATCTCATCCTTTACTAATAAAACACCTAATTGATGATGTTCACCATCATACAGGGCACCTTTGGCAAAACGTACTTCTCCTTCATGATTCAGTACATCTACTTTACAAAATGCCGAGTTGATTTGCAAAGCTTCATAAAAGCTCGTTTCATCCTGGACTTCTTGTCCATTGACTTTAACAATTTTCTCCCCGACTTCAATGTTCATCTTTTCAGCAGGACTTCCCGGTAACACTCCGAGGACAACGCAACCTTTCGTTTGATTCGTAAAAAATACGGGCAGCTTCTTCTCACGTACTCTAACAAAGTAAGAAAGAAGTTCTCTTGAAACAATTGCCAATCCACCTAAAATGACTGCTAACAGAGGGACATAGTAACTGCCAAAGGCCAAAAATGAGAATAGAATCCCTAAATAAATAACATTCATCCCCATCTGATGAATCGGAACAGCAGGAAGCGATCCACGTACACGTTGCTGAAACCCTATTAAAAAAGGAACTAGCACTGGCTGTAAGCTCAGGTCACCAACCGTTAAAACTGGCCATGACGCAATCGTCGGAACAATGCCTTCTGGAATGAATAAGACAACTGGAACCATCCATAACCTTTTCGCCACATGTATGCCTACCCACTTGCCACGTTTACTTCGCTCAAGTAATGGCGACGTATAAGTGGCACCGTTGATCCTTATTAATAGCCCTTCGACGATAACCATAATCGCTAATAAACACGCTACGATGACAATTGGAATTTGCGCTAATTCTTGATAAAGAGGTACGAATAAAGCAATAGAGCCTATCAATGGTTCTGCCCCGTATAGTAGCAAGACAACCCCTAACACAAACGCTGGAGAAATCCAACGTATTTGCAAGGTTAAAGCAAATAGGATATATATAATTGCCAATACTGCTATAAATGGCAGCGTGATCGTTAATCCTAATGCAATTGTTATAACAGAAACAAAGATCCCCATTAATGTCGCAGACAAAAATGGTATGGTAATATCGGCCATACGCGCATACACCCTAGTATGAAACGCAAGACGCTCTTGTTTAACACGCGCTCCCGAAAATAAATAAACGACAAAAAGCCCGATATACAAGAGAGGATTAATAAAAAAATATCCAAAAAAGAATCCAATGCTTTGTAATATGTCTTGTAGCATAGTTGTATCTCCTTCAACTAGTCTTTCCTTCTTTAAACGTATCATATTTACATGAAAAGGTACATCCTTCAGCATAAGAAGAACGTACCTTTATTTTTCGACATTTATCAGCTGTTTTCCTGTTTACAAACCAACCAAATGGATTTTTCCTGTTATTTCAAGCAAAAGGACCAAGAGGAAGTTCACCTCTCATTTTTGCAATGGCTTCGTTCTCTGCGCGCCTGCCTGAGGAACCCGCTCAGGCTGGCTTAAAAGATGCAGAGACTTCGCTCATTGCTTCAAGCCAAATGACCAAGAGGAAGTTCACCTCTTTTTT
>NZ_JBWQTV010000010.1:0-223508 GCF_056619965.1 Halalkalibacter sp. HAAS-P014
TTTGGGGCAATGGCTTCGTTCTCTGCGCGCCTGCCTGAGGAACCCGCTCAGGCTGGCTTAAAAGATGCAGAGACTTCGCTCATTGCTTCAAGCCAAATGACCAAGAGGAAGTTCACCTCTTTTTTGGGGCAATGGCTTCGTTCTCTGCGCGCCTGCCTGAGGAACCCGCTCAGGCTGGCTTAAAAGATGCAGAGACTTCGCTCATTGCTTCAAGCCAAATGACCAAGAGGAAGTTCACCTCTTGGTCATTTGGCTTTTCTATTCTTTTGTTTGTTTGATTAGTAGGTCGATGGCTGTTTGTAGTTGGTTGTCGTTTTCTTGTGATCGGACGAGTTCTACGACTCGTTCTTGTATCATTGGGGCTGTTTCTTCGTTAATTTCCCCTGTTGGGTCTAGGTTGTTTGCACGTTGAAAGGCGGTTACGGCATGTTCTGTTTGTTCATTAAAGTAACCATCTGTTCTTCCAGGTTCATATCCAAGACCTTTTAGCATAACTTGTGCGCTTCTAATTTGTTCGTTCATCATATCTAGTTTAAGTGGTCCGTCTTCTCCGATCGAGATCGGTGCCGTATAGAAGTAATCTGGTTGTTTTACTTCATGTGTCGGTTTTACCCCTTCACCATTAATATCATTTCCAGCAGATGTTAACCATCTAAATAAAGAAAGCTTCAACTCACTTCCATCACCAAGCTGAATTGTTTGTTGAACCGTCCCCTTACCAAATGTCTGCTCACCTACAACATCATAATCGCCACCTTCAATAAGGGCAGCTGCTAAGATTTCTGATGCTGACGCCGAAGCGCGATCTGTTAAGCCGATAATCGGATACGGCTTTCGCTCACTCAGATTGGAGATAGAGCGAACTTTCTCACCTTCTCGATTTTCAATTTGAACGATTGGCGTTCCTCCAGGAATGATCAGCTTTCCGATGTCCTCAACAGCATTCAGGTAGCCTCCCGGATTTCCACGTACGTCAATTAATAATCCATCGATCCCTCGTTTTTCCAGATCATGTAAATTTTCTTCAAAACGATCAGCAGTGTCTTCAGAAAAAGATGTAATTTCTAGTAATCCGAGTTTCACTCCATCACGCTCGATTACATCAGCACGAACGGTTTCAATTGGAATCTCGTCACGCACTACTGGTACTTCAAACAATTCATTTTGCCCAGCACGCTCAATCGTTAAGTTTACCGTTGTTCCTTTTTCTCCACGAATTTGCAGTACTGCTTCATATAAGGAAAGTCCTTCAATTGATTCCCCATCAATTTCAATAACCTTATCATTTGGCTGCAATCCTGCTTTTTCAGCTGGTGACTCACGGAAAGGAGCAACAATCGTAACCTTCCCATCTGTCATGCTTACTTCAGCACCAATTCCCTCAAAGTGTGAACCGAGCGATTCAACAAATTCATTTGCCGTCTCTTGGTCCATATAAACTGAGTATGGATCATCCAGTGTTTGGAGCATGCCTTCAATTGCACCTTCATATAACTCTCGCTCACTTACTTCGTCAACATATTGTTCTTGAATAATTTCTAAAGCTTTTTCAAACTTCACTAATAATTCTTCTCTAGATGCCTCTGATTCAACTTGCTCACCCTCTGAAGCAACTGAATCTGTCTCAATACTTGGTTGCGCTGATTGATAGAACAGCCCAAACACACCTAATGCAACAACGGCTGCTATAATCATTAAATACTGCCTTTTATTCACCTATACCAACTCCCACTACGTCTAGAACCGTCATTATCGCAACCAACCTCTTTCTTTTCGATAAAGAGATAGAAGCATCAACACACTAAAAAACCAATCTTTTTCTCTATCCTATGTTTTTCTTGTCCCGATTATGTTACGTTCTTACTCTTCATTTTAGTAAATGATCGCTCATAAGTCAAAACTCTCATCATCAAAAAACTTGACAAAATAAGGCTATTGTAATTGTTTGTAAAACTAAGGAAATCTATGAAAATCACTCGACAAAAAAGCCTTTATCTACTGTTACGTTAAAACTCAGTCAAATACGCGACAATAGCCTAAAGACCAGAAAAGTACAGATCTTTTCTGGTCTTTACGTATATAACGATTGCCAACTGTTTTAAAATTTAAATATGGTTTTATTTTCATCATACAGCAATGTGATCAAAATGACATATATATGGAGTAATCTCGTACAGTTGCAATTTGTATTGATAATTCATTTAATAATCCATCTAATTGTGTACTTAACTCAATTGTATAGGGGTGGGTTAACCCAAATTCTATTCCGACTAATACCATTTGCTGTCTCACTACTTCAATTTCCTCTTCTAATCTTTCTACTAAAAAAAGCTCATTCATGTACACCCAACCTCCCTATACTATAAAAGTATTACGTATTTCTACTCTTATCTTCTATTAATTTGCACGACTTGTATATCACCTTCCATTCTTATTTTTTGGCTACCTATGGTCCTATAGTAGGAATGAACAGGAAGAAATTCCTATCCCTCTTGGTCATTCCACTAAAATTCGCCCTGATATAGGAATACGCGACCATAAAAAAGACGGCTACTTTGAGCCATCCTTTTTTATGTTTATATTTAATATTAACGTGGAATATATTTTAATGGATCTACCGCATTAGATTTCGCACCATTCCATGAACCTTCATGAACTTCAAAGTGAAGATGAGGTCCAAATGAACGTCCTGTGTTACCCATTAGTCCTAGGCGTTGCCCTTTAGATACAGTTTGTCCACTAGATACTTCTAAATTTTCTAAGTGAGCATATAATGTTTGGATACGCTGCCCGTTTACTTGATGCTCTAAAATAACTGTATTGCCATAACTTGATGAATAATACGCTTGAACGACTCTACCATTTTGTACAGCTACAACTGGAACATCTCCGGTACGACCATTTTTACCAATGTCGATTCCATAGTGCATTCTTCCCCCGAACGTTGCACGTGGTCCAAATGTTGAAGTGATTGTACCAGTAGCAGGACGCATGAATCCAGAATTTGTTACAGCTGGAGCATCATGTACTTGCGATGAGCTTCGCGATGGTGTACTGCTGCTAGATGAAGAAGAGCTTGAGCTTGAATTGGAACTTGAACTAGAAGAGCTGCTAGTTGTTGATGCTTTCGCTTCTTCTTGTTTACGTTTTTCTTCTGCTTCACGACGCTTTCTTTCTTCTTCTTCACGTCTTTGTTGTTCTTCAAACGCTGCTAATTCTTCTTTTAATGATTTTTCTTGGTCAAGCAAGTTTCCTTCTGCATCTTTAATATCGTCTAAATCTTCGTATAGTTCTGATTCAATTTCTTCTAATCGTAACATTGCACGTTCTTTTTGCTTACGTTGGTTTTCTAGGTCTGCAACCAATTTCTCTAATTCTTCTAAATGACCTTCTAGCTTTTTAAGCTCCGTTTCAACTTGTTCTTTTGCTTCTTCTAATTGACGGTGATCCTCTAAATGCGCATCGAGAATGTTACGGTCTTGCTGTGCAATGACAGTCAATGCACTCACTCGATCTAACAAATCACTAAAGCTTTGAGCACCTAGAATAACTTCTATGTAACTAACCGTACCACCTGTTTGGTACATAGAGCGTGCACGTTCTTTTAATAACTCATCACGTTCTTCAATTCGCTCTTCAAGAACAGCAATTTCTTCCTGTAACTCTTCAATTGCCTCTTGTACTTCTTCGATTTCAGCACGCTTTTCACGAGCTTTTTGATTCGTTTCTGTATGTTCGTGGTCAAGCTCTCTAATTTCATCCGTAATTTCATTCATTTCGGCTTGTAGTGAATCAATTTCGGCTTGCGTCTTTTTCGCTTCACCTTGTACTTTTGCACGTTCTTGTTCAACTTCAGATATTTTATTTCGTAGATCACTATTAGCAGATGCCGTTTCGTTTACTGGGCCAAAGCCAAAAGAACCAACTGTTAAGATAGCAGCAATCGCTACCAGTCCAACCTTTCTATTCATTCACTCGCTCCCCCTCATGTTCTTCCATAACTTAGACATTTATCCAGCAAGGCAAGATGCCTTGCTGGGATCATATACTATACTTTTAAAAATTTGCGTACCGACATGATGCTTCCCCATGCCCCAATAAACACACCAACTCCTAATAATAAAGCACTGATTTGCCATATATATGGAGTTGCAGGTAAAAGGGAGAAGAACATCATTTCAATTCTTGAACCATAGTTACTTAGTAAATAGGAATAACCAAATCCAATTACGACAATCGGAATCAAAGCTCCCAAAGTTCCTAAGAGCATTCCTTCTATAAAAAATGGCCAGCGAATAAAACCATTTGTTGCTCCAACCAATTTCATAATTTGAATCTCTCGTTTTCTTGCGACAATTGTAAGTTTAATAGTATTTGCAATTAAAAACATTGCCGTTAGCATCATAGCAATAACTAAAATAACCCCAACCGTCCGAATAAAATCTGTCACAGAAAATAAACGCTCAATAAAACCTTGCCCATAATTTACTCTCTCTACGTTTTCCAGAGGCTCTATCATAGTAGCAACCTGTTCTGTTAGCTGCGGGCTAGTTGCACGAACAACAAATGAATCGTTTAATGGATTTTCATCCCGTATCGATTCAAATACTTCACCACTCTCATTTAAGCTATCAATTAACTGATCTAAGCCCTCTTCCTTATCGACATATACAATGCTTTCAATATTTGGAAGTCTCTCTATCTCAGCTAGCAATTCAGCTTGCTGCTCTTCTGTTGAAGTTAATTCAATATATACTTTGATCTCAACATCATCTTCAAAACTAGAAGCAACATTGTTCACATTCATCATTAACAAAATAAAGACTCCGACAACTAGTAACATTACTGCTACTGCACTAATCGAAGCAAATGTCATCCAACCATTACGCCCTAAATTCTTTGTCCCTTCTTTGACATGACGTCTAAGGGTTCTAAGCTTCATAGCCGTAGTTCCCCCTCACTTCATCTCGAACGACTCGTCCACCTTCAATGGCTACAACACGCTTTTTTATCGTGTTTACAATATCCTTATTATGAGTAGCCATGATAACGGTTGTACCACGGTGGTTAATATCATCTAAGATGTCCATAATTCCCCAAGCTGTATCCGGATCTAAATTTCCAGTCGGCTCATCTGCAATCAACAAGTCCGGACTATTGACAATCGCTCTGGCAATTGCCACCCGTTGTTGTTCACCACCAGATAGCTCATGTGGAAATGACCTTGCTTTATTCTTTAAATGAACGATTTCTAATACGTCCATGACTTTTCGTTTTATAACGTTTGGATTTTCTTCTATAACATCTAGAGCAAAAGCAACATTTTCATAGACTGTTAAACTTTGAAGTAATTTAAAATCTTGAAAGACTACTCCAATTCTCCGTCTAATATGTGGAATTTGCTTTTCTTTAATCTTAGCTAAATTGGTATCATTGATAAGAATGTCACCCTTTGTCGGTTTTTCTTCACGGTACATCATTTTGATAAAGGTTGATTTCCCTGCACCACTTGGTCCAACAATATAAACAAACTCACCTTTTTTTATATTAATGCTTATCCCATTAATTGCTTTTACATTATTAGGATAGGACTTCCATACATCTTTCATTTCGATCAAAACTGAATCACATCCCCTGCTATTTTCGAGTTCTAACATCTTTGCACAGGATACTAGCTCGTCCGACAAATGTAGAAATTAAAGTTATTTTCGTACCTCTTGTCGTTTCCTAACCCATTATACCACCTCTAAAAAAAAATAGTGGGGGATTTTTATTACAATTTCATTTCACTTCTTGATAATATTTTGTAAAGAAGCACAAAAAATCCCATTCCTTAAAAAGAATGGGATTTCAATGATTATTGTGCTTCAATCCAAAGCGCTAGGTTTTGCGCTTCATCGGCATCTAAGTCGATCGGAGGCATCGTTCCTTGACCATTTTCAATGATATCGACGACTTGTTCAGCTGTGAAACCTTCCCCAGCTATAGCAGGTCCCATGCCACCTTCTAAATTTCCACCATGACATGAAATACAGCTTGTTTCATATGTGTCACGAGCTGCCGTTGCATCAAAGTCACCTGCCGCCTCTTCTGCTGGAGCTTCCTCAACTGGTGCTTCTTCTTCTGCTGGTGCTTCTTCTTCTGCTGGTGCTTCCTCAGCTGGTGTTTCTTCTTCTGCCGGTGCTGGATCGTCACCGCCACCACATGCTGATAGGGCAACAACTGCACCAAGTGCTAGTAAGAACTTCTTCATTTTGTTCCCCCCCTTCATTATGTACTAAGAGTTTCCTCTTTAGGTATTATAACCCTTTTTTGAAATTTAGGGTCTTTTAAAGCCTTCCCCAAGTACCTCAGTTGCATTCGTAACAATGACAAACGCCTTTGGATCAACCTTTTTGACCACTTGTTTCAGTTTCGTGACTTCCGTTTGGTTCATGACGCACATTAACACGTCTCGCTTTGCATCTGTGTAACCACCGTACCCACTCAGTTTTGTCACACCACGATCAACGTCTTGTAGTATACTCTGTCGGACTTCCTCTTGGTGGTCGGATATAATAATGGCGACTTTGGCATAGCCCACTCCAATTTGTACCATGTCAATCGTTTTACCTGTTACATATAAACTGATAAGCGCATAAAGAGCAAGTTCAATCCCGAATGTGAACGCAGAGGTTAAAACAATCAGCCCATCTATAATAAAAATGGCCGCTCCAAGGGATAGACCCGTATACTTATTGATAATTTGAGCTGCTAGATCGGTTCCCCCTGTACTCGCACTGGCGCGGAACACTATGCCAAGACCAATCCCGACACCAATCCCACCAAACAAAGCGCCAAGTAGTGGATCTTCAAACCCGACGGACCAATCGCGTGTTAGGAAAACGACAAGTGGCAAAAACAATGTTCCGACAAGCGTCTTCACTCCATATTTTAACCCTCCGAGTAGCAATATCCCTAAAATAAAGAGGGGGATATTCAACGCCCACTGTGTAAAGGCCGGCTCAAATCCAACCATATGCGCTACAATCGTACTGATCCCACTCACACCACCGGATGCAATCTTATTGGGCAGCAAAAAGAGGTTAAACGCAATCGCTACAAACGCTGCCCCAACTAATATGTACGTATAATCAATAAAAAATTGCATCGTTCTTCCAGGAGGCTCTTGACCTCTTTTCGGTCGCATCATCATGCTGTTCAACTCCTTTATTCAATAGAATAACCAAATAAATCCTTGCGTAGTATAGCATTCGCTCCCAAATAAGTAAACGCGAACCCATTAATGCTGCAGCGCAATAAAGAGGGGACTGACCCCTACCCCCAGGGGGTAGGGGTCAGTCCCCAAAAAACAAGCTATCTCGTTATATTGAGATAGCTTGTTGGTTATTTCCCTAGCGATTGGCGCAAGTATGCATCAATGAATCCATCTAGATCTCCATCCATAACACCATTAGTGTTTCCAATTTCAAAGTTCGTTCTGTGGTCCTTTACCATGCTGTAAGGGTGGAAGACATATGAGCGAATTTGACTTCCCCAACCAATTTCTTTTTGCTCTCCACGGATTTCATCAAGTTCCTGCTGCTGCTCTTCAATCTTCAACTGATAGAGCTTGGCATTCATCATTTTCATTGCACGATCACGGTTTTTAATCTGAGAACGCTCCGTTTGACAAGTTACTACTGTATTGGTTGGCAAGTGCGTAATTCGCACGGCTGAGTCTGTCGTATTAATATGCTGTCCACCAGCACCACTTGCCCGGTACGTATCAATCTTCAAGTCCTCAGGTGAAATATCAATTTCCACACTGTCATCAAGCTCCGGCATCACTTCACAAGAAACGAACGACGTATGGCGACGACCTGATGAATCAAACGGTGAAATCCTTACTAAGCGATGAACACCTTTTTCAGCTTTTAAATAGCCATAAGCGTTATGACCTTTGATCAAAAGCGTCACACTCTTCACTCCGGCTTCATCGCCTGGTAAATAGTCCAGCGTTTCTACTTTAAAGTCCTTACTCTCTGCCCAGCGCGTGTACATACGTAAAAGCATCGAAGCCCAGTCCTGCGACTCAGTTCCACCAGCTCCGGGGTGAAGTTCTAAGAGCGCATTGTTTTTATCATACGGTTCACTTAATAGAAGCTGAAGCTCAAATTCATTCATTGCTTGGGATAACGCTGTCACGCCTTCTTCAAGGTCACTTTGCAAATCAGCATCTGCTTCTTCCTTTACGAGCTCATATGATACTTCTAAATCCTCAAATTGTTCATCTAACTCGAGAAATGTGTTAACTTGTTCCTTCAACGCATTCGATTCATTGATCACGACTTGCGCAGCGTCTTGATCATTCCAGAAATTTGGATCTGTCATCTTTTCCTCTAACTCAGCAATTCTCTCCTGCTTCTCATCTAAGTCAAAGAGACCCCCTAAAGTCTGTTAATCGTTTCGCTATCTGTGCCAGTTCTTGTTTCACTTCTACTAATTCCATCTTTTCACCTCATAAATAAGTGCAGAGGAGACAAACAAGAGATTTCTCTCATAATGGCAAACCCCCTCTGCCCTTAATTGCTATATTTTATTGTGTGCGACCACAGCAGTTTTTGTACTTGTTGCCACTTCCACACGTACACGGGTCATTACGTCCAACTGTGACGCCTTTTCGGATCGGCTTTTTCTTTTTCGGTTCTTGATTAGTCTTTTGTTGCATTGCCTTTCCTTCTGCTACCTCTTGACGTTTTAAGTTTTGCTGTACTTGTGCTTTCATAATGTACATAGCCACTTCTTCTTCGATCGATTCAACCATCGCTTCAAACATTTCAAAGCCTTCGAAACGATATTCACGCAACGGATCGTTTTGCCCGTACGCACGTAAATGAATCCCTTGGCGAAGCTGGTCCATTTGATCGATATGGTTCATCCACTTCCGGTCAACCGTACGTAGCATAATTACTTTTTCGAATTCACGCATATGTTCAGGCGTAAACTCTTCTTCTTTAGCATTATAATTAGCCGTTACTTTTTCAACGATTAGCTCGATCATCTCTTCAGGCTCTTTGCCTTTTAACTCTTTTTCCGTTAAATCATCTTCATTTAACAAGTTTGCCTTCAAGTAATTGACAATCGCCGAAAGGTCCCAATCTTCTGGGATTTCACTCTCAGGGGTATGCAAACGAACCGTACGTTCAATTACAGACTTAATCATATTTTCAACAATTTGACGGAGGTTTTCGGACTCAAGCACTTCCATACGTTGCTTGTAAATAATTTCACGTTGCTCGCGCATAACATCATCGTATTGAAGAATTTGCTTACGAGCATCAAAGTTATTGCCCTCAACACGCTTTTGAGCTGTCTCAACCGCACGTGAAACAAGCTTACTTTCAATCGGTTGATCTTCTTCCATCCCGAGTCGTTCCATCATATTTTTCATATTATCAGAGCCAAACCTACGCATAAGCTCATCTTCCATTGACAAATAGAACTGTGTAGAACCCGGGTCACCTTGACGACCTGACCGTCCACGGAGCTGATTATCAATCCGACGGGACTCATGACGCTCTGTACCTAATACATGAAGTCCACCTAACTCCAAAACACCAGGACCTAGCTTAATATCCGTACCACGACCAGCCATGTTTGTTGCAATCGTCACAGCACCTTTATGACCTGCATTCTCAATGATTTCAGCCTCTTTTTCATGGTTCTTCGCGTTTAACACGTGATGTGGAATCTTGCGCTTATTCAGCATCTTTGAAACAAGCTCAGATGTCTCAACACTTACGGTACCAACAAGAACAGGCTGTCCTTTTTTATGCAGTTCTTCGATTTCGTTAACGACCGCTTTAAACTTCGCTTCCATCGTTTTAAAAATTAAATCCGGTTTATCATCACGAGCGATCGGTTTATTCGTCGGAATAGCCATAACATCCATTCCATAAATATTACGAAATTCTTCTTCTTCCGTCTTCGCTGTACCAGTCATCCCAGCTAATTTTTCATATTTACGGAAATAGTTCTGGAATGTAATCGAAGCTAGCGTCATACTTTCTTTTTGAATATGCATGCCTTCTTTTGCTTCAATCGCTTGGTGCAAGCCATCACTATAGCGACGACCTTTCATCAAACGTCCCGTAAATTGGTCGACAATCACAACTTCGCCGTCTTCCACAACATAATCAGAATCACGATGCATCACGACATAAGCTTTCAAAGATTGGTTTAAATGATGATTCAATTGTACATGCTTAGAGTCATACAAATTATCAATTCCAAAAGCACGTTCAGCTTTATTAACGCCTTCTTCTGTCAGCTGAACATTTTTTGTTTTTTCATCAAATGTATAATCTTCTTCTTTTTTCAAAATGCGAATAAACGAGTTAGCTTGTTGATATAATTGTGTCGAACGTTCAACAGAGCCAGAAATAATTAATGGCGTACGAGCTTCATCCACTAAGATCGAATCGACCTCATCGACAAGGGCAAAATGAAGTGGTCGCTGTACCATTTGCTCTTTGTATAGAACCATGTTGTCACGTAAATAATCAAAACCTAACTCATTGTTCGTACTATACGTCACGTCAGCCAAGTAAGCTTCACGCTTTTCCTCTTTCGAAAGCTCATTTGTATTTAGTCCAACAGTTAGTCCTAGAAACTGAAAAAGTTCGCCCATCAATTCGCAGTCACGGCGTGCAAGGTATTCATTGACGGTTACAATATGAACCCCTTTTCCCGTTAACGCATTTAAGTAAACCGCAATTGTCCCGACTAACGTTTTCCCTTCCCCTGTTTTCATCTCAGCTATATTACCTTGGTGAAGAGCAATTGCCCCAAGTAACTGGACTCGATATGGAGTCATATGTAACACACGTGTAGATGCTTCACGAACAACTGCAAAAGCTTCTACTAAAAGATCATCAAGCTTTTCACCCTTTTGATAACGCTCTTTAAAATCATTCGTTTTATTCCGAAGCCCATCATCTGAGAGCTTTTTCATATCTGATGCTAATGCTTCTATTTTGTCAACGATCTTCTCATTTTTCTTCACTTGACGTTGACTTGGATCACCGATCACTTTCTTCAATAAACCTAACATCCAATTCGCCCTTTCTTTTTCAGCTCGTTTCGTTCTAACACGAGCATAACGCATTTTCAATACCCTTAATTTTAGCAGGTAACAGGTACTCTTACAAGCGACACTCATTTAGTGGGAATGTCGAATATCATAAAATTTTTGATTTTTAAAAAATCGTAAGTAGCCCTCTACCCACTTGGCGCATACAGTGACCATAAGGAGGGATTCGATGCAAATTTTAAATTGGGGGGTAGACTCCGCAGCAGCAGTCACAGAAGATTTGTATCAATGTGTTGTAGAAAACTTTGGTAGACCAGACTTTTGGGGCAGATACTTATCAACGATTCCTAATATTAGTGATGGTTTGACGCCACAGGAATATAACTTCATCCAAAATCGAGGAATGAAGCTAATGCCGATTTATAATAATTTTCGCCAAGCCGTCGGTGCCCGAGCTGGAACTGTCGCAGCAAGAAATTCAATTTTCAAAGCAAGACAACTCGGCATTCCTGAGGGGACTTTTTTGTTCGCAAATGTCGAACGATTTTTTGACGTAGATGCAGATTGGATCATTGCCTGGGTCGAGGCATTTTACGCTAGTCCATATCGACCTGGGATTTATGCAGACCCAGATGAAGGTCCATTTAATGAAGCTTATTGTCAAGCAATTGCGATGAGTGACCGAGTTCGTGAGCAATCCGTGATTTGGAGCGCTGAACCAGAACCCGGCCCAACAACCAAACGAAATGCACCACGTCAATTCACACCAAGTCGCCCTGATTGCGAGGCAAATGTATGGGCATGGCAATATGGCCGAGATGCTGATGAATGTCCAATCGATACAGTATTAATGGAAAATCGCCTTTATCAAAATTTAGCGTAAACACAAAAGGGAGCACAGCACTCACAGCTGTACTCCCTTTTTATTTTATGCTTCTGGCTCAATCAAACCATATTTACCGTCACGACGCTTATAGACTACATTTGTAGATCCATTAACGGCATCAGAATACACGAAGAAATTGTGTCCAAGCATGTCCATTTGTAAAATAGCTTCTTCAGCATCCATCGGTTTTAAGTTAAAACGCTTTTTACGAACAACCTCAAGATCGTCCG
The DNA here is from genome assembly GCF_056619965.1 of Halalkalibacter sp. HAAS-P014. Classification (NCBI taxonomy): domain Bacteria; kingdom Bacillati; phylum Bacillota; class Bacilli; order Caryophanales; family Bacillaceae; genus Halalkalibacter; species Halalkalibacter sp. HAAS-P014. Next base: position 12,191 of record NZ_JBWQTV010000010.1, read on the forward strand.
TTTGAAGTTCTTCTTGCTCAAGTGGTTCTAATTCATTTTTAAACATATATTTCAAGCTTCCCTCTTGGCGAAACTTGCGATTTACTTTTGTTTTGTGCTTACGAATTTGACGCTCTAATTTTTCAACAACCATATCAATTGCCGCATACATATCCGCTTTCACTTCTTCTCCTCTAAGTAACAATTGAGGCATCGGGATCGTAACTTCAATAATATGTTGGTTATTCAATACTTGCATACGCACATTGACATCGGCAATGGGAGTAGTATCAAAATAACGCTCCAGCTTCCCAACTTTCTTTTGTACATATTCTCTTAAAGCTGGTGTTACCTCCAGGTTTTCACCACGGATATTATAGTTCATAAAACAACTCCTCCTTTTCTATGTATATACTTCTATTTACCCCGATAAAACTCCTGCTTAAACGTTGGAAAATTAAAACAATGTGTCGCTTTTGTTAACATTTTGTCGTTTAGTTTATGAGAGGCGAGAGGTTGTTATGCTTTTTTTCGAGAGGGAGTTTGGGGTTGGGTTGGATCTCGTTGGGTTCCTGCCGCTTCTGCTCCGATTCCGGCCGGTCTCTCTTACTTTCCGGCTGCTTCTGCTTTGGTTCCGGCCACTTCTGCTCGGGTTCCGGCCGGTCTCTCTTACTTTCCGGCCATCTCTCTTTCCTTTCCAGCTACTTCTGATCGGATTCCGGCCGATCTCTCTTACTTTCCGGCCACTTCTGCTTTGATTCCGGCCACTCTCCTGCTTTCCGGCTGCTTCTGCTCGGATTCCGGCCGGTCTCTCTTGCTTTTCGGCAACTTCTGCTCGGGTTCCGGCCACTCTCCTGCTTTCCGGCCATCTCTCTTTCCTTTCCGGCTGCTTCTATTCCGATTCCGGCCGGTCTCTCTTACTTTCCGGCTACTTCTGCTCCGATTCCGGCCACTCCCCCTCTCTTTCCGGCCACTAGCTTCACCTCGGTACTTCTTCGCACTCCATCGCACGAAAACTACTGTACTATAATACTAAGAAATGTAAAAAGGCCGATCCCGGAATATACCGGGATCGGCCTGTATGGTCTTTAGCTATTATTCATTTTCCTACCCAGGAATGTGAATTAAAGCTTAACTACGTTCGCAGCTTGTGGACCACGCGCACCTTCAACGATTTCAAATTCTACATCTTGACCTTCGTCAAGAGACTTGAATCCATCTGCGTTGATAGCTGAGAAATGTACGAATACATCGTCTCCATCTTCGCGCTCAATAAATCCAAAACCTTTTTCTGCGTTAAACCATTTTACTTTTCCTTGCATGCTTTCACATTCCCTTCGTAACTAAAATACTGTGGATATGTTTTCCACATCTTTACTATAACAGCGCTCTCACGCCTTTGTCAAACGCTTAAACGTCAGACAACTCGCCAAATAACAACATAGACAACAAACACTCTGTCGAATTTTGACAGCGCTTACACCACATAGCTTTAATTTATCCCTTTTTTACAGATGCCCACAAATGTTTGTGAAAATAAATTTAACTTTCAATGAAATTAAATTTATTTTCTTTACCATGTATGATTACCTAACAAGGATTATTGTATTCATACAAATAAACCATTACAATATATTTAACAAGTGACAGAATAATCATAAAAATGACAATGTTTTCAAGTTTAACTAGATCTTTCTTACGGTGCCTTCCTACTTACTAGCGGCCCCTTGATCTTCGCAGTCCCCTTGCACGTGCCCTAGTGAGCTTCTGATGTACACTAACTCTAAAAGAGCTGGTGTACATTTTTTATTTCCTTCTTATATCCCTATAAATAACAGGTAATGTTTGGTAGAATGAAGAAATGTAAATTTAGCAAGGGGGAGACTGAATGGCTAAGATAAATAAATGGCTTATTGCATTAAGTACGATCGCCTTACTTACAGCTTGTAGTGAAACACAAACTGTTGAATCAGAGACTACCCAAGAGCCCGATTTAGAAACAGAACAAGAAGAAATACAAGAAGAGACTCTTACTGTTGATGACATTTTAGAAAACTCGCTAGATGCGATGGCGAACGTCCAAAGCCTTTCTACAGAGATAGAACTAACGCAAGACGTCATGATGCCAGATGAAAACCCTGTTTCAACATCAAGTAATTTGTATTTTGAAATGACACAGAAGCCCTTAACAATGCATCAAATCATCGATATGGAAGTGCCTCAAATAGGCGATCTTTCATCGGAAATTTATATGGTAGAAGACGGGATTTATTATAAAGATCCAATTGAACAAGCTTGGTTTACGTACCCAGAAAGCATTACATCAGATTTAATGGTGTTAGAGGAGTCTCAAGTTACTCCTCAACAACAAATTGAGTTACTTACTAAGCATACAGAGCATCTTTCTTATGAAGAAAATGATACACACTACATTATTACCATTGAAGGTTCAGGACAGACAGTGGAATCTTTCGCACAAGACATTACAAAGCTTATGCTTGATGAACTTGCTACACAGATGGAAGACTTGATGATGATGGCCAATATCGACGAATTGGATTACACATTGTATATCGATAAGGATACATTCTTGCAAACAAATTTAGAAATGGCTATGACGTTTGAACTTACAGTAGAGGGCGAGTCGCTCATCATGAAAACAAACACAAATGCGACTTTCGATAAATTCAATGAGATTGCTGAAATTAGAGTCCCGGATGATATCTTAGAGAGTGCAGAAGAGTTTACATTCGATCTATCTGAATTTGAAGATCTTGATGAATTTGATATTGACGCCATAGATGAACTTGAAGAATTTGAAGAGGTGGACGAGTAACATATATGAAGCGGCATCCAATGATGTCGCTTTTTGTGCGCCACCATGTTGCCCCTGCTCCCCACCGAACTCTTGTTCTCATTATAAACAGAACAGCCCCCTTTTGTAAACAGAAAATTCAAATATTTCAAAAGAAGCCAAACCTCTTGGCTCAGCTCCCTTCTCCCATTACCGATCGTAACTCTCAAACCGTTTAAATGTCATGACTGCTAAAATAAAAAACAAAACTGATAATAAGGTTGTACTTGTGACAACAAGCCAAACCGAACGAAGCCATTCCTGCTCTAGCAGCACAATGGACGCCTGCGCACGCAAGTTCCCGGGACTCCATTCCATGTATTTTGGTAGCAACGTTGGTAGCAGGCTCAATAGCGCTAAGAAGAGAATGCTAACTCCAGCAATTCCACCGTTACTTCGTAGCAACGTTCCAACCAAAACGGTAACAGCGACAATAAATACAATCCATAAACTATACACGACTAGGCTGCCTACCATCGCGTTCCACGACACTTGTGAAAACAATAAATTCGTATAATACCATGTCAATCCATAGCTAAGCACTAATGATACTAACAAAATACAGAGCTGCGCTGCAAACTTGCTTCCAATGTATTGCCACGCACTCACTGGCCGTACCATAACTAGCATTAACGAACCGTTTTGACGTTCATTAGAGATGATCCCCATTGTCGCAAGCACAAAGAGCAGTGTTCCGATTGTTCCATATTGAGACATTACTCCTATTAACACTTCTTCACCAGTTGGTGTCGGAATATCAATAACAGCACCTTCAGGAAGATTGCCAGCAGCCTCGAGAATTTGTGGCATGTAATAACTAGTAAGTGGCTGAGAGATGCCGATAATGATCAGCACAATTGGCAGCCAAATCCACTTGCCATTGCGCAAACTTTCTTGCATTTCTTTCTTGAATAAAACCCAAAAGTTATTCATCGCTCATCACCTTCATGTATGCGTCTTCTAAAGTGTCTTCCATTATTTCATACTGGATGAGCGTTGCTTTTTTTCGGAGTAACGCTTCAAGCAAGGTATTCGTTTCACTCATCTCTACCATTGTAATGATAGCTGTTGTTTCACCAAGATATTTTGCCTCTTTTATAAGCACAACATCTTCAAGCAATGGTTTGATTGGCTGTTCCGTGCGTAACTTAATGGAAAGTACATCGAACTCTTTTTTTAACGACTCCAGCGTTCCATCCCATTTTAAATGTCCGTCTTTTAACATAAGAATCTCTTCACATACTTGCTCAGCATCATGCAAAATATGAGTAGAAAACAAAATCGTCATTTCTGCTTTTAATTTTTCAATGAGTTGCAAAACATCACGTCTTCCAGTTGGATCGAGCGCAGAAACTGGTTCATCTAGAATCAGCAGTTCCGGCTCATGCAACAGTGCTTGTGCTAACCCTAGACGTTGCTTCATTCCCCCCGAGTACCCGGCAATTTTTTTGTTCTTCACATCTCCGAGACGGACAAATGCCAATGTTTCCTCGATGCGCTTTTGAAGTCGTTTTTTCGGGACATTTGACAGCTTACCGGCAAACAGCAAAAATTCTTTTGCTGTCATCCAGTTAAAAAACGATGGATGCTGAGGCAAAAAACCGATTAGCTCTCTGTAGTCTTTTTTCTCATAGCCAACAAATTCAACTGAGCCTGATGTCGGAGTTAAAAGACCAGCGAGCATTTGCAGTGTCGTTGTTTTCCCTGCACCATTTGGTCCGAGCAAGGCGATGCAGCGACCCTTTTCAATAGAGAAGGAAATCGAATCAACTGCTTGGTGCTCCTTAAAGCGCTTTGTTAGATCATGAATGTTTACAAGCATCGTTATTCCTCCTAATTATTTTTGCGACCAATTAAGAAATATAGAACAGCACCTAGTAAGTTCACAAACAAAATAATTATGACCCACATCCATCTCGGCCCGTTTGTCTCTTCCTGGTTAAACAGGCTGACAAGTGCAGCGACTGTTAAAATCGCCTGTAAAACTAAGATAGGCGCGAGAAGTGCCCAGTTGATTTCGTATAAAGCATCCATGATCATCTCTCCTTTTCTCTTTGTTTGGTTCTACGTTTTTGTGGCAAAATGACAAATAGCAAATAAAATAAACTCGGCAACGGAAATTGAATCAATCCCCAAATTCCCCAAAACCAAGCAAAGCTCCCTCTTTTCTTCGCATCAATAAAAAGAACAATACTTTGAACGAGCAACAGTATGACGACAAGTGGCATGATGACGTATAACTCAAAAGCTGTCATAAAATCACTTTCCCTTTTCTCTTTTTCAAAAGCAGATAGAAAACGATTGGCGCAACAAAGACAGCTATCAATTGAATCGTGACAAAAATAATTGGGGCTTGGAACACGCTTGTAATCACTACGCTCAATATGAGAACAGCAACTAGCATAAAGATGAGCAGTTCTTTATAAAATGCGCGTCTCTTTTCTAGCTGATGCGTTTCGAGTTGCTCTTTTATGTCGATTGCAGACAGTTGAGGTGGCTCGCTCAGTTCATCTAATTGCTCCCAGTCTCGCCGTAAATGACGGATTATCTCTTCATCCCTTCGCTTCATCATCCCACTCCTTTCGTACTCGCTTTAATCCATTGTGAACACGCGACTTTACCGTACCAGGACGTATCCCAAGCATTCCACTAATTTCTTCATAGGTATAGCCATAATAGTGATGCAACAAAATCGGCACCCGTACATCTGCTTGCAACTCGTTAAAATCAGCAAACAGATCACTCCACTCCATCCCTTTTTTGTTCGCCTGCCATAAAAGCTGACGTGAAAGAGACTGCCTCAATTGCTCATGCCACTTGCGCTCGCGCATTTCCTTCCGTTTCAAATCAATGTAGAGTCTCGATGCGATTGAGATCATCCACGTCGAGAATTTTCCGTCCCCTTTAAAAGATGACAGGTACAAGTAGCATTTCAACATCGTCTCCTGCGTAAGGTCACGGCTTACTTCCTCATCTAATGTAAGTTTCAGAAGATATTTATATAAAAATGAATGATAGCGCTGAAACAGAAGTGCAAACGCGTCCTCATTCCCGGAGCGAGCTTCTTCGATTAAAACCAAGTCTTCCTCTTGTTCCATAAGACGCCCCTTTCTTTGTGGTTAGTTATATGACGTTTCGCAGATATGAATCGTTCATTTGATTTTATAAAATTTTTATACATGAGAAAAGTCGACAATAATCGAGTCTATTAACCAGTTTTAAGAATGAAAACTATTATCAAGTATATAATAAAAAAAGTTTAATGAAATGAAAGGAGATGTATTATGTCATTAAGGAATCAGTGGGTGATTAGTGGTTTAATGATTCTTTTCTCTTGGTTATCCTTACTGTTTTTAGGTAAAAAACATATAAAAAGGTTTCTCCCTGCTGCTATCCTTATTGGGGTTCTTGAAAGTCTAACTTCTCAAATTGGGAAACGGCGCAAGTGGTGGGTGTTTCACAATAACCCAAAATCATACCTCTCAGGGGAATTCCCTTTTCAGATAGGCCCTTTTTTGGTCGGTTCATTGTGGATTTTAAAATGGACATACGGAAATTTCACTCGGTTTCTATTGCTTAACGCTATTGTAAATGCAGCCTTTGCCTATCCTGTATTAAAGATAATGAAGAAACTGAAAATAGCAAAACTCGTACGTATGAACCATTTTGAGTTTTTCCAGTATTTCTTTTATAAAGCATTTTTGCTATATGGATTTCAAGCGTTTTTCGATAAAATATCTAAAAGAAAAGTATAAGAAAAAACCAGCTCACTTTTCGAGCTGGCTCCCCTTACACCCCACGCTTGTCAAAGAACACTCCATCTGACGTTGGTCCGTCATATGGGTTCTCATACTTGCGACCTGTTTCTTTTTTTACTTTGATGTCTGTTAAGTTCAGGCGAAAACTCTCTCATTCGTAATGCTCCAAATTCAATCATTTGTTGAATGCGACGAATCGAAAACCCTGTTAAGTTAGCGATATCAAGAACCGTCAGCATTGGAGTATTCTCAAGTAAGTCTTTCACTCTCTGACAATCTTGCCTAAATATGTTATAACAATTTGTACAAAAAGGGAAAGTTTGAACTTCTTTTACTCTGCCACACTCCGAGCAAAACCCATCCTCTGCCATTGTCAACCTCCCAGTATGCATGTTCTTCATGGCGATAATCCATTCGTACCTCCATAAACAGGTAACCTTCCAACGCAAACCCTAGATATTAGTATAAATGAAGAAAGTCTATAATAGAAGGATCCTATAAAGAATGACTGCCTCTTCAGGGTCAGGCCCTTGATTTTGAGCCAGTCCTCTTGTTTCAGTTACTGGTCGCTACACTTTAAATTGATTTACAAGCATCTTCAACTCATCAGCTCTTTCAGCTAAGTGTGTTGCTGATGTATTAATTTCTTCAATTGTGGCTAATTGCTCTTGTGAGGCAGCAGCTACTTGCTGCGAATAGCCAGATGAAGATTTGGCAGAATTTGCAATTCCTTCAACTGCTGCTGACACTTCTTCTGTACTTGCTGACATTTCTTCTGATACAGCGGACATATCCTCTATTTGAAGTGATACATGTTCTATTTGTTCTAACATCTCAGCAAATGTCGACCCAACTTCAGCAATTAAAGAGATTCCCCCTCTAACATCTTCTTTGCTTCCATCCATTGAGGCGACTGCTTCACCCGTATTCTTTTGCATTCTATTAATTAATTCGTGTATTTTTGTTGCAGATTGGCCTGTTTGATCAGCAAGTTTGCGAATTTCATCAGCAACGACGGCAAATCCTCTTCCTGCTTCTCCCGCTCTAGCCGCTTCAATCGCTGCATTCAATGCAAGTAAGTTCGTTTGTTGTGAAATATCAGTAATTAACTGAATGATTTCGCCAACTTGTTGCGAGTCTTTTTGTAAAAGGTGTATGATTGATGTTGTGTCATCCGTGCTTTTATTTATTTGACTCATTTGCTCTGTAGCAGTATCAATCGCTTTTTGACCTTCTCTTGCCTTTGCTGTCATTACGTTGGATGATTCAGCTATCTCTGATGAGACTTCAGCAACTTTTTGTACACCGACAGAAATTTCTGACATTGCTCCTGCCGTTTCTTCTGAACTTTGTGCTGCCCCTTCTGCTCCTTGCGCAATCTCTTGAATTGATGCAGCAACTTGATGCGTCGCAGAGCTTGTTTCTTCAGAGCTTGCTTTTAGTTCCTCGGATGAACTGGCCACGTGTTCAGAAGTATCCAATACCTTTTGCATAATACCTCTTATGTTCATGATAAAACGGTTTGTCGCATCTGCCAATTGTCCGATTTCATCGTTGCTTTTGACATGGATTTTCTGCGTTAAATCGCCTCCATTTGTCGATAAGGCGTTTAGTTCATTTCTTAGGACTTCAATCGGTCTCGTTATTCCTTTTGCAAAAACGGACGCAATCAAAATGATAAGAAGTGCTGAGACTACCATAATTACAATAATCCATGTTTGTAACGAATGAACGGCTGACAACGCTTCTGCTTCATCAATTTCTACAATAATCGCCCAATTTAATCCGTCAATCTCTAACGGACTATAAGAGCTTAATACTTCCCGGCCTCTATAATCTGTAATCAGCTTAACGTCTGTTAAACCATTAAACACGTCACGAGTCGCTTCCGTATCAATTTCAACGACTCCAATTCCATCCTCACGTAAGCGTGATTCCGTTCTCATCAATAAATCTGAACCAACAAGATACGTTTCTCCTGTTTCGCCGAGCCCGTAGGCAACGTTTACAACACCATTGATTGCTTCATCTGAGAATTGCAGTGCAACAACCCCTAGCCTAGTACCTTGACTATTTTCTACTGGAGCAGCAATAAATGATGCCGGTTCCCCGGAAGGTTCATAATAAGCATAGTCAACAATCGTACTTCCCTCACTGGCTCCTTGAAATGCTTCGGCTAAACCAGAATCTTGATAAGGACCTGTGCGTAAATTGGTTCCCAAATCGTCTTCCTTCTCTACCGTATAGACAACTTCCCCATCCATATCAATGAAAAATAAGTCATAATACTGATACTGTTCAATATAATCCTGAAAGAAGCTCTGATACTCGGAATTTAATCGCTGATAACCTCGACTATTCATTCCATTTTCTTGAACCTCTTCGCTAAATGCGACTAGTCCCTCTTCAACCTCTGTTAGTTGAGATAAGATCGTTAAACCGGCTTGCCTTTCCGAAAAATACTGCTCAATATTAGCTTTTTTCACATTCATAATAGAAAGCAGTTGATTTTTTGCTGCTTCCTCAAGTGAATTGCTCGCCTTGTTTATACTTAACATACTAACAATAAGCAAAGGCACTAAGCTGATAAATAGAAACATGATGAGCATTTTCGTCGAAATTTTAAAACTGAACCCCTTTTTTGTCCTCCCCATTAGACCCTCCTACTTTCTACTTAAAATCAATACGACTTACCTTTTCCCCATTTCTTTTGTCACGAAACATGCGTTTGTGACAAATTGCAACATTAACCGGTAAAATTTTCATTGATTTACCAATCTTATTTTATCAAATTCGCTTGATATAGCAAGATTTATTATTTCATTAGAACGATTCTTTTTAGTGCTTTATTACCTTTTAGATACTTATATGGAGAATCATAAAAGTAGGAAAAAAGTCTGTTATGCCCCTCTTCAACCATTGCATACTGCCATTGAAAAAGCAGACCATTTGTTGTATAACTCAAAACGAAATGGTCGAAATCAAATCACTTTCGGATAAATAGGTAAAGGCTGTTCAGAAGGTTTTCCCTACTGAACAGCCTATTTTCCTTTATCTGCTTATTTCGTCTCCTGCAGCTTTTTTATCGATTGATACATTTGCGTAAAACGAGCGTCTACCTTAGAGAAGATCGTATTAGCTGGGAATTCGCCATTTGCATCACGAACATTTCCTGCACTAACACCTGTTAAAATCTCGATTCCATCGACAATATGACCGATTGCCCATATATGGAACTCCCCTTGTTTAACAGCTTCAACGACTTGCTCATCTACCATTAGATTTCGTACATTTTGCTTCGGAATGATGACTCCCTGCTTTCCTGTTAACCCTTTTTCCTTGCAAATATGGAAGAACCCTTCGATTTTCTCGTTGACGCCACCAATTGGTTGAATTTCTCCCCACTGGTTAACAGAACCTGTCACGGCAATCCCTTGATAAATCGGTACTTCTGCAAGTGATGATAACAGCACATACAGCTCTGTACTCGAGGCACTGTCCCCGTCAATTGGTGAATAGGTCTGTTCAAACGTAATGCTTGCTGCTAACGGAATTGGACGATTTTTCGCAAATTGACCAGATAAAAATCCTGTTAAAATCATCATTCCTTTATGATGAATTTGTCCACTTAACGCAGCTTCCCGTTCAATGTTCATAATCCCGTTTTTCCCAGCAAATGTTTGCGCTGTAATTTTCGTTGGGATCGCAAAAACGGAATCCCTTGTCCCCATAACAGCGAGGCCATTGATTTGCCCGACCCGTTCGCCGTCTGTATCAATCATAATCGTGCCGTTACCGATCATCTCACGATACTTTTCCGGCACATGATTAGAGCGTTGAAGTTTTTCAGCGAGCGCTTTTTCGATATGACTTGCATCAACAAAAGGTTCGCCTTCTTTTTTCGCCCAATAACTGGACTCAACCAGCACCTTCGTAATATCTTGAAAGCGCGTTGTTAGTTTCGATTGCTCCTCCACTAAACGCGAGCTATAATCAATCACTTTGGCAACGGCCCTCCGGTGAAACGGCAACAAGTTTTCCTGCTCTGCAAAATTTCGTACAAAGCTCGCCATCTTCCGGTTGTTCTCCTCATCTTTAGCCATCTCCGTATCAAATTCCACCTTCACCTTGAACAACTTATCAAAGTCCTCATCGAGCCTTGAAAGCAATTCATAAAGGTAGTAGGAACCGATAATAATCACTTTGCTTTCTAACGGAACAGGCTCAGGCTTGATCGTACTAGTTGGATACATCCCTCTTTCTTCATATGGATTCTCAATCTTCACATGACCAGTTTGCAACGCTCGTTTTAAACCAGCCCACGCATTAGGTTGTTGAAGCAGTTCAGCTGCCTGAACAATCAAATAGCCCCCATTTGCTAAGTGAAGCGCACCTGGTTTAATAAATGAAAAATCTGTTATCCAGCTCCCGAACTCGCCTTTGTACTCTAGCTTCCCAAAGAGATTATGGTACGTTGGATTCGTTTCGTAAATGACAGGTGCACCGTTAAGATTTTTGTTGTTAATAAATAAATTAACCTTATAACGATGCAGCTGCTGCTCCTTCGATCCTGTTAGCGCTATCAATATATCTTGATCCTCTTCTTCGTCTTCGAAAAAGAACGCAAAATGCTCAATGACATCCTCAAAATAAGACTGTAAATACGACATCACATTCTTATTTTCTTTGTACGTTTCCCTTAGTGGGTGGAATAAGCCTTCAACTGCGTACGACGTTGTCTTTTTCATAAACTCATGAATATTCTCTCTCAAGTCTTCTTCTATCTTCCGAATCTGGTACATCGTTTCTTGCAGTTTTTCTTCTACTAATTTCTCTTTTTCTTTTAACGTTTCTTTATGTTCATTTGACAACTGATTGTATTCCATCACATTCATCGGCTTCCCGAAGCGAAGAGGGATCGTATTAATTCCTGCTTGTGTTCGTTCAATTTTAAAATTTTGCTCTAACGCAAAAGCATCCACTTCACTTGAAAGCGTCTTCACCTTTTCACGAAAACGCTCCAAAATCTCACGCTTCTCTTTCTCATACACTTCACTCGAAAAAGCTCCTCGAATCTCGCGTTCAACATTAAGTAACAACGCCTCAATTTCACGTTGGAACTGCTGCCCCTGCCCTGCAGGAAATGACATCGCAAGTGGCCGATCAGGATTGTCAAAATTATACACATAGCACCAATCAGTCGGCACATCACGTGTCTCGGCAATTTTTGTAACACTCTCCTGTGTATACGTCATTCTCCCCGTCCCCGTTGGTCCAACAACAAATAAGTTATAACCCGTTTGCTCAACCGATAATCCAAACTCCATCGCCTGCTCTGCACGCTTTTGCCCAATCATTTCACTTGGACTTATTTGTAAATCATCTGTTGTTTCAAACGAAAATTGTTCAGGATCACACTCTGACCGTAGTTTAGAAACACCCAACTCGTGGATGGATAAGACACTTTGGTATTGTTCTTTGTTCATAAGAAGCCCCCCTAATGAGCATAATGCTAGAATCATAGGTAATATCGAAAACGGTTACATTCTTTACTCTACTAGTTTAGACAAAATTCTCTGTTTTTTCTGTGATATTTGTCATTGTTCATGAAATAAATACATCTTTAGGGGGAATATTCCTTTTCAAGAGCTAGAAAAATAGAAATAGCCCTACTCCCATTATGGAAGTAGAGCCATGTCCCGTTTCATATTGAAAACCAACGGAAGCAAAAACACTATCCTTTGCTTCCTACCCTTACTCTAAGTTTGCAACCAAACGTCCCGTTACTTCATGGCGTTCCAAACGTTCTAAGCCATCGGCGATCTCGTCAAATGTAATATCCGTTATGGTTGGATTTAAATGTCCTTGAGACATTAATTCATAAATGGCAGCGATGTCTTCTACTGTTCCTCCAACACTACCTTTTAATTGAACTGACTTTAAGATTAAGTTGCTTGTATTGATCGTAGTTTCTAATTTACCCATTCCTACTAGGACAACTGTTCCTCCAACACCAACTGTATCAATGGCATCTGCTGTTGTCGTACCGAAACCAGCAAAGTCAACAATTAATTCTGGTTGATATTCAGCAAGTTCTGTTACATTTTCTACAACAACTTTACATCCGATTTCTTTGGCCAATTCACGAGCTTCTGAACTAACATCAGCAGCGTAAACTTCACATCCAGCAACAACTGCTGCACGAGCAGCCATTTGTCCTAAACCACCAATACCAATAATCCCAACTTTCATACCTGCTTTTGCCCCACCTTTTTGAAACACTGCATGGTAAGAAGTCATCCCAGCATCAGTACCTGCTGCAGCTTGGGCAAACGATACATTTTCCGGAATCGGCACAAGATCAACAGCTGGGACTAATACTTTATCAGCATATCCTCCGTCACGTCCGTTACCAGGTCCTAATCCATCTTTTCCAACAGGACAAACACCAACACGGTCCCCAACTTTATAATCTGTTACCCCTTCTCCTACTTCAGCAATGACACCAGCGATTTCATGCCCTAAAACGATCGGAACTTTAGCTAATATATTCATCCAGCCTGGGTCGCGTAATGTCGCAACGTCTGAATGGCATAAACCTGCAGCTTTCACATCTATAATTACTGTACCTGGAGTTGCTTTTGGATCTTGCTTTTCTATTAATTGTAATGGTTCATTTGTTCCTGTAAATTGCCAACCTTTCATTTCCATTACCTCCATCTAAGATGATTTCGCTTACATTTAAAGTTTAGGTGTTCTTTTTAACCTCATCAATCATCAAAGAATTGTATTTGTTCATTAGTGAACAAATGTACTAGGATTGTATAGTATTATTTGCGAAACTGATCATTTTAGGAGATACTTATTTTGAGGTGAAACAAGTGACTGAGCATTATGATAAACGAGTTTTGCGATCAAAATCTGCTATCAAAGAAACCTTTTTAAACCTACTATATACAAAGCCTTATAATCAAATTTCCATCTCCGAAATTGTTCGTGAGGCCAATTATAATCGTGGCACGTTTTATGCGCATTTTGAGACGAAAGATCATTTGCTTAATGAGGTTGTCGATGATGTCTTACATGAAATGATTATTCAAATACGAAAACCTTACCAATCGGCCAATCGAGTCGATATGGAACAACTAAATATAAATGATGTCACTTTATTTCAGTACTTTAAAGAAAATGCCAAGCTCTATAAACTATTATTAAGTGACCACATCCAAGTAGACTTTCGTTTTCAAATGGCAAAAGCGTTGGAACAGATGTTTATTTCTGAATACGAGTATGAGTTAAATGATGAAGCATCCCTTGATATAAAATGGCTATATACGTATCGGGCGTATGGCCTTACAGGGCTCATTATCCGCTGGATTGAAGAAGACTTTCCCGATTCCCCTGAACATATGACGGAACAAACATTGAAACTGATGACGACTGCCACGAAGGTGTTTCATGTGAAAAATAAGCGCTTATAAGTGACAAGAAGCCAGCTCCTATTAAAGAGCTGGCTTCAACAATATTAAGGCTGATTAGGATCGTGGATAGACCACGATCCTACTTATATAACAACTAAAACATTGGATTGCCGTTTCCTCCCTTTAGCCTCTACTAGAAAAGATTGACATTCACTAGAATATTATTTTAAATAGTAGGTACTTAGAAGGAGTGATTGCATGTTTATCCGTAGGAAAATACTCTTGCTACTAGTCCTCGCTAGTTTAGTAGGAGTCGGTGGTTGTGACTTTAATGTAACGATTACAGTAAATGAGTCGGAACCTGATAAAGAACAAGTAACAGCTATAAATGAACCTGTTCGTGAAGAGGAGGAAGCTGAACCTAACGACGCGCAATTTGCGGAAGAACCGGAAGTTCAAGAAGAAATACAGATTGATCATATCGAGGAAGATTTAGAGGTAGACTACGAGCCACAGATTTATCAAGAAACAGACGATACCGGTACAGAAATGTGGGATGAAAACCTTGAATATGAAGTAGGGGACACCGGTGTTGCTGTAACAGAAGAAGAACTAGCTGCTGCCCAGCACAGCGATGGTATAGAAACAGGAATGGATGATCCCTATGAACAGCAACAGGAAGGTTATAGGGAGACAATGAGAACAGCAATGGATCTGACTATCGGAATGAGCAGACAAGAGGTCAATTCCACGCTCGGAGAAAAAGAGGATCCTTATGATGACTATGCTTATTTCCCTCTTATTTTATACTACAAAAATGAAAAGTTAATTGGGTTGCATTACGTATATGCGATGCCTCACGAAAATGATATTACCAAAGAAGGAATTCAGCGCTCTGATTCCTTTGAAAAAATCTATGATACATACAAAAACTATGATATGTCATTTTATTATGTTGATGCTTTCGATTATCCGAGATTCATGTTTGTAAATGTTGCTGATGAAATCTATTCCTTTGAATTCTCTGAATGGGATTACGATGGAACCATTTACCTGGTTGGATTCGGCAGAGGGAATGAAGCATTTATTGAAAGATCTCCAATTATTTCTCATCGTGACCTTACGGAAGGTAGGAAAGACGGCAGGTAACGTAATCTAATAAAAAAATAGGACGGCTGAAAACTGTACTATGATCGGACTTATTTGAAGCGCTCTCGAGAACCATTAAGGAACGTGAAACGAACATAAACAAGTTTTACTAATTTAAAAGATCTACGAAGGAGGGATGGACGGTAGATATTCAACTGTTACCATCCACTCCTTCTTCTATCTTCCTCAGCTTCTTGGAACGAGACAGGAGAATAATTCCCTTCTCGTGCTTCCAAGACAACAATAAATCTTTCTCCATTAAAAAAGTCCCCTCCCTTCGTCCTAACTACCGATACACGGGCATATTGATCATCGCGGCTATTTAGTGTCGCTTGATAAACCACATTCTTGCTAGGTTCAAAGTGCATCCTAACAAAATCTTGAGCGAGTATTTCAAGATGGCGATCTGAATTAGGCTGAATCACATTAACCGCTTCATAGCGCTCACTTATGACATTACCATCCTCATCTTTTTCTACAAATAAAACCTCGGTCAATCCGTCGTCTTCCTCAAGTTCGGCACTTTCTGCTTCTAATCTGTCTAATTCCTCTAATTCCTTTGCGACAGCTTCATAATCAATATCATCCATTGGCTCCCCAGGAAGTTCAAACTCCTCAAACGGTTCCACTTCAGTACTTTCTACCAATGGTATTTCTACTTCTTTCTTGTCTTCTTCTAGTAATTCACTTTCATCTATTTGTTCCTCTACCTCAACCTCTTCTGCAACAACTTCTGCTTCGGTCTCTTCATCTATTTCTTGTGTACTCGTTTCTTCCTTTGCTGATGGAAGCACCCCCACCTCTTGCAGCTCTGAAAAAAGAAGATAGTACACAAAAATACAAGCAGGTAGCAATAAACAGATCAAAAAAGAACCTATCATTGGTTTAATCACATAATCACCTATTCTTTTGGGTCACAGGATAAAGATATCGCTTTTTCTCTCATGACTTTTTGTCCTTTGATTCTATTTTACCATATTTAACTATAACTGCAGCCTATCTAGTACGTAAAAAGCTCTCAAATAGCTTTGAGAGCTTTAATTTAAAACATTAATGTAAAAACTGTCTTATAGACTACGTTTATCAATAAACGCTCCTTCATTCGTGGTTAATTCGTACGGGTTGTCATACTTACGGTTCATCTTCTTTTTTAAATGCATCTTATCGATATCCACTTTTACTTGTAGCTTTACCCGTTTTAAATTGGCTTCGATTTCCTTATTTAACTGAATTAACTTTTTCGCCAATTCTATTTCTTGAGGGCTTTTAGCTGGAGACTCAATTGTTGTTATTAACGATTTTCTATCTGAAAGAAGTGACTCAACTTTTGTAATCTCTCTCTCCCTCTTCCCAATATCAGAGGCAGTCATTGAATGTAAAAGCTCGAGCAACTCATTTGAGATCTCAATTAAACGGTTAATAATTACAATCATTATCCTTTACCTACATGACGGCTTTTGCGATCAATTAGCAATGCTTCTTTCCAAGTATCGCGAAAATCTTTGATTAACCCTTCTGCTTCATTAAGCTTTTCCATGCTGTTTTCTGTATTTGCTTCTGTTAACCGATTTAAAATAAAATCATATAGTGCTAACATATCTTTCCCAAGCTTTGTATCAGTCTTTAATGTTACCATTAACTCTCTAATAATATTTTGTGCTTTTACTAGGTTTTGATGCCGCGCTTGGATATCTCCATCTGCAATTGCTTTTCTTGCTAGTCCAACAAATTTTAGACAGCCATTGTAAAGCATAAGTGTCAGTTCACCGGGTGAAGAAGTTACTGCTTTATTTTGTTGGTAGGCTTGTTGTGGATTTCCCATAGCCATTTTCTCTCATTCCCTTCTAATACATTCCGCCCATTAATTGGCTCATTAAGGCATTTCCTTGTGCATTCGCTTCATTAACTGCCCGTTCCATTCGTGTAAATTGTGTCCAATACCGTTGCTCAATTTGTGCAAGCCGTCGTTCAAAGTTATCAATCTGTCTATCAACATTTATCAAATCTCTTCCAAGTGTAAACTGCTGATTCGTGCGGTTTTCATTCCCAGCTCGACCGACAATTTGATTAATCGAGCTATTAATGGTTGACCGTAACCGTCCGATTAAACCAGTTTGATTTTGAATCTCCCTACGTTCTTCTGTAGTTCGCTCTGATGTTTTAATACTTGTTAATTCAGAATCAGCGACGCTATTAAGTACTTGGTGAACAGCATCAGGATCATCCTCTAAGGCTGCTCTTAATTTTTCTTCATCTATTTCTAAACGGCCACCGTCACGAAAGTTACTTGTCGTCGTAATACCAATTTGAGAAATATGGTTAAACTGCCCTGATGTTTGAACAGGTGTGTATAAATCTGTTCTCATTTGTGTCAATAGAGCAGAAAGAGTTGGGTCTCGGCGAAGCAACCCACTTTTAGCTTTTTCATCCCACATTTCAACTTCCCGTTCTGAAAGCTCACGGCGCTGTTCATCTGTGAGTGGTGGAAAATCACGATGACGTGGCTCATTTAACATCACTTGTATTTCAGCAATTGTTTCATTGTACGTATCGACAAAAGCTTTAATTTTCTCAAACGCATCATCAGTGTTAGATGTAACATTTACTGTTTTAAATTCACCGTCCGTCGGCTCAGTTATATTAAAAGTCATCCCTCCGATTGTAATACGGTTAGAGCGTGATTCCCGTTCAATTGTTTCACCGTCAAATATTGGGTTTTGAAATGCTACTTTAGCATTAACACCGCCTGTTTCGTTTTCTTGTTTTATATTTAATACTTCTGTTAAAAAGCTTGTATCGCCACCGAATATAATTTGATGATCGGAAGTCTTCCCATCATCTAAAAATTCTCCTGTTTCTTTTCGTTCAAAAACAACACGGTCAAAGGCACTATCATAATAAGCACGAACACCAAGGTTAGAATCGTTAATTTGCTTCAAATTATCATTTAGAGATTTTGTTGTATCAATGGTAAAGTTAACCGTTTCATCCTCACCCTTATTATTAAAGGTTGTAATCGAAAACGTTGTATTATGATAGTGATCAAGATTCCCTACCGATTCTTCCTGCTGATTCAACCGGGTTGAAGCACTGAATTGCTTTTCTCCTGTTGTAATTGCCGTTTCACTTATGTTCCTTGTTTTAGTTGCTACTTGATCCACCTTAAACTGATAAGAGCCTGCTTGAACACTGGCATTTGCTGTTGCCGTAAACATTTGTGGATTCGAGGAGGTTGCTTGCCGTGTGTTTAAATCAGTCCGTAAACGAATCGATCCTGCCGATTGTTCTAATGTACGTAATTTTAAATTCATATCACGGTAAGCATCTCTTTGCCATTCTACCGTTTGCTTTTGTTGGAACAACCGATCAAGTGGCTGCCTCTCTACTTGCATTAATTGTTGCACAATTGATTCGGTATCAATTCCTGATGCTATACCACCAATTCTCACTCTTTACACCAACTCTCATATTTTTCTGTCTATAAATAAACCGATTGTTTCTTTTACCGCAGCACGTATATCCAGCAATTCCTTAGGGGGAATCTCTTTAATAACCTCTTTTGTATTGCCATCCACGACTGCTACATAATATTCATTTAACTTTTCATGAAGACTGAATTGCAGCTGTGTATTGGACATCTCAAAAAACTTATTAAAGTTATCAATCTCGTTAATAATATCTTTTAATTTAATAGAGTTATCCTGCTTTTCCGACAACTCTTTCTCTGTTTTATTCACTGATTCAGAAGTTTCTTTATTTTTATGATAATCATATGTTGGTGATTTAGACATGCCAAGATTAACTTCCATCGTACTCGCTCCTTAATTAAGCCTTTATTTCTAGTATCGGAAGAAATAGTAATTTTGTTTAGTTATTTTTTTTATGAAATTATTAGAAAAATAATTAAAGGCTGTTGAGAGTTTTCTCAACAGCCAAAGGATAGTGATTTATTTTTTCTTATTATTATGTTGCACATTAGCGGTAGTATAACCTACAACTAGTTCATCTCCCAGCATAGCTCTAAACTCAAGTCTCTCTTCAGGTTTATTCCACTCGAAATCTTCTCTGTTAAATTTAAACTGGCCTCTTTGAGCTTGATTTTGATGGCCATTATTTTTTGAAACTGCTGAAACTCCATTAACAGTTACACTTTCGAGATCGAATTGATTTAGGTTAAAACCTTGAGGCAGATTTGCCTTAACAGTAAATACTCCACTGTTGCCAGTTATTACTTTTGGTAACACTTCTAATTCAGCAGGAATATAAACTACAACCTCTTTTTCTACTGTTGACTGCCAACCTGCATGGTCTTCAACTTCTACTTTTATCGTATAAGTTCCAGGCTGGTCTAATGCTACGATCTCACCGTTACTAATTTCCACTTCATTGACTGTCAGTTTTTCTTTAGCAATTCCAGAAATGCTATCATCGGCTTTATAATGGATTTGAAGCTCTGTTCCCAGTGCATATTCTTTATTTAGTTCTAACGAAATAACTGGAACAGTTTTATCAACTTTCACGGTTTCTAAAGAAGCTTCTTCGATATTGCCAGCGTAGTCCACGCTGTAATAAGATACTTCATTTTCTCCCTCTTGTGTTACGGTGAATTCCGTTCCCTCTTCATACTCAGATCCATTGATTGAGTAATAAGTTGCTGCTACTCCGCTTTTATCATCTGTCGCTGTCAGTTCGACCTTGAAGTCTGCCTTTACCCACTCATTAACTATATTTGAAAATGTTTCAGGGGCTGTCTTGTCTACTTTTACTGTTTCAGTCTTCGCCTCTTCCACATTTCCAGCGTTATCTACACTGTAATAAGATACTTCATTTTCTCCTTCTTCCGTTACTATGAATACCGTTCCTTCTTCATACTCAGATCCATTGATTGAGTAATAAGTTGCTGCTACTCCGCTTTTATCATCTGTCGCTGTCAGTTCGACCTTGAAATCTGCCTTTACCCACTCATTAACTATATTTGAAAATGTTTCAGGGGCTGTCTTGTCTACTTTTACTGTTTTAGTCTTCGCCTCTTCCACATTTCCAGCGTTATCTACGCTGTAATAAGAAACTTCATTTTCTCCCTCTTGTGTTACGGTGAATTCCGTTCCCTCTTCATACTCGGATCCATTAATTGAGTAATAGGTTGTTGCTACTCCACTTTTATCATCTGTCGCTGTCAGTTCGACCTTGAAGTCTGCCTTTACCCACTCATTAACTATATTTGAAAATGTTTCAGGGGCTGTCTTGTCTACTTTTACTGTTTCAGTCTTCGCCTCCTCCACATTTCCAGCGTTATCTACGCTGTAATAAGAAACTTCATTTTCTCCCTCTTGTGTTACGGTGAATTCCGTTCCCTCTTCATACTCGGATCCATTAATTGAGTAATAGGTTGTTGCTACTCCACTTTTATCATCTGTCGCTGTCAGTTCCACTTTGAAATCTTCATTTACCCACTGATCTATAATGTTTGATGTTGTCTCAGGCGGCGTGATATCACTAATGATCTCTACTGTAACAGCATTAGAATGGACAGATTCGCCAAAACGGTCATGAACAGCGGTTACGACATAGTTGTGAGTACCATCCTCAATATTTCTTACCCAAAAGTTAAGGCGGTCTGTTGTACCTAGAAGCACCGGTTCTCCTGTAACAATCTCATAAATGTTATAAGAACTGCTATATGGAATTTCATCCCAGTTGATTCGAATGTCATTTTCGTTTTCTGCTCCAATGCGAATAACGGGTGCTGAAACTTCTGGAAAGTCCAATGTTATGTTAATTTGACTCGCCTCATGAGATTCGCCAAAACGATCATTGTAGGACGTCACTTCAAATGCATATTCTCCCTCCGGCAAATCTCTAAACCATTGGTTCACACGGTCTGTCGTTTCAACCAACTCACGCTCTCCATCTATCCATTGATAAATATAATACTCTGTTGCAAATTCTGTTTCATTCCATCTTAACTGAATATCATTTCCATTCGCTAATCGTTCATTCAATCCGCTTGGCGCTTGCATTGTTGGGTGGACCAAATTTACTTCTAGCAATGCTGGTTCTGATTCTCCAAAACGGTCACTGTAGGACGTTACTTCAAAATGATAAACTTCCTCCGGCATATCTCTGAACCATTGATTTACGCGATCTGTTGTAGCCACTAATTCACGTTCACCATTAATCCATTGATAAATATTATATTCTAGCGCATATGATGTTTCATCCCATCTTAACTGGATGTCGTTTCCGTTTAG
Organism: Halalkalibacter sp. HAAS-P014; assembly: GCF_056619965.1. Classification (NCBI taxonomy): domain Bacteria; kingdom Bacillati; phylum Bacillota; class Bacilli; order Caryophanales; family Bacillaceae; genus Halalkalibacter; species Halalkalibacter sp. HAAS-P014. The sequence goes on from NZ_JBWQTV010000010.1 coordinate 33,603, forward strand.
CAGCCTTTCATTTAATCCGATCGGTGCTTGCATTTTCGGATGAACTAAATCCACCTCTAATAATGAAGGTACGGATTCACCAAAGCGATCACTGTACGATGTTACTTCAAAATGATAATCTCCCTCTGGCATATCTCTGAACCATTGATTTTCACGATCTGTTGTAGCCACTAATTCCCTTTGCTCATCGATTAATTGATAAATTCGATATTCTGTGGCATAGTCAACTTCGTTCCATCTTAATTGGATATCATTTCCATTCGTAATTCTCTCATGTAACTCCTGTGGTGATTGCATTTGTGAATGGACTAAATTGATCATTAATTTCGATGCCTCGTTTGACTCCCCGAATCGATCACTATAGGATGTTACTTCAAACACATACTCTCCTTCTGGCATGTCCCTGAACCATTGACTTTCACGATCTGTTGTTTCAACTAGCTCTCTTTGGCCATCTATAATCTGATAAATTCGATATTCTGTTACAAATTCTACTTCATCCCATCTCAATTGGATGTCATTTCCATTAGCTAGTCTTTCATTTAAACCGGTCGGTGCTTGCATTTCTGGATGAACTAAGTTCATTTCCAATTGCGATGATTCGACTGATTCTCCGAAACGGTCACTATAGGATGATACTTCAAAATGATAGTCACCTTCAGGCATATTTCTGAACCATTGGTTCACTCGGTCTGTTGTTTCAACTAATTCGCGTTGCCCGTTGATCCATTGATAAATTTTATATTCTGCTGCATATTCTACTTCATCCCATCTCAGCTGAATATCATTTCCGTTTAGCAGCCTTTCATTTAAACCGGTTGGCGCTTGCATCTCTGGATGAACTAAAACAATGTTCAATAGTGCAGAATCAGACTCACCAAAGCGCTCATTATGTGATGTTACTTCAAAAGTGTATTCACCCTCCGGCATATTTCGAAACCACTGGTTTAACCGGTCTGTTGTTTCAACTAATTCTCGCTGGCCATCGATCCACTGATAGATATAATACTCTGTCGCATACTCCGCTTCATTCCATCTCAGTTGGATGTCGTTGCCGTTTGTATACCTTTCGTTTAAGCCCTCTGGTGCTTGCATTTCAGGATACACAACGTCAACTGTAACTGTTTGTGAACTGACCGACTCCTCATCACCTGATACAGATGTAATCGCATACGTGTAGGTCCCTTCAGCTAACCCTCTAATAATAGCTCTGTTTCTTGTAACCTCGGCAGTAAGAACCTGTTCCTCACTTACTTCATACACACGGTACTGGTTTACTCCTGAGACATCTTCCCAATCAATCCGGACATCACCAGGGTATGTCTGATTGACCGTTACATTTGCAGGAGCATCTAAATCATTAGATGCTAGTACAACAGAGGTTGGTAAAATTAATTGAAGCACCAATATCACTGCCATAAAAAATGCTAACTTGCTAGAATTTTTTTTCATTACTTTTGCCCCCTTTTCTAGAAAAAAGACCATAAAAAAAAGCCTTACAAGAAAGTAGGCATAAAGACTCCTATCATCTTGCGGTAACCGGCTACCATCTACCCAGAGGTAGGTCAGGCCCTTGGCTTTGCGTCTCATAGTTTCCTATGATTTGCCTTTTTCACTAGATATTTTCTATCATATCCATATTATGAGATTTGACTTATAAATTGTCAATACAATTCATTATTAGGAGTGTCTTTAAAGCTATATATCGATACTAAATTAGTCTTCCTTTTATAAAAATAGGAATATATTACTTTTAAACTGATAGTATAAACTAATTGATTGAGATAAACTTTCTCACAAATCTAATATCATTAATCTAGGCTGCTAATACCCTCTTATTTAACTTAATAATTAAACTTCGGCTGTTAGACACCCAAAAAGAACCTTAGAAATAATTTTTCTAAGGTTCCAAAGGGTACTAAAAATTAGTTTAGAAGTTGTAATACAGCTTGTGGCTGTTGATTTGCTTGAGCAAGCATTGATTGAGAAGCTTGGTTTAAGATGTTTGTTCTAGTGAACTCCATCATTTCTTTAGCCATATCAACGTCACGGATACGAGATTCAGCAGCTTGTAGGTTTTCAGACGCATTATCAAGGTTTTTGATAGTATGCTCTAAACGGTTTTGATTTGCTCCTAAATATGAACGCCATTCAGAAACCTTTTCAATAGCAGCATCTACTAAAGCAATATCAGCATCAAAAGATGTTCCGTCAGCAACGACTCCATCCACTGTAAGACCAGCTGAATCCAAATCTTCATCTAATGTTAAAGTAAGTTGTTGGCCGGCATTTGCTCCTATTTGTAAATCATAATCAAAGTTCCCATCAAGTAGCTTCTTGCCATTAAATTCTGTTCTCTCGGCAATACCATCTAACTCATTATTTAACTCTGTAATTTCATCTTGAATAGCTTTTAAATCTTCAGATTCTAGCGTACCTTCATTTCCGGCTTGAACTACCAATTCACGCATTCGCTGTAAAATTGCATGAGTCTCATTTAAAGCACCCTCAGCTGTTTGGATTAGAGAAATACCGTCTTGTGAATTACGTGACGCTTGATCTAAACCACGGATTTGTCCACGCATTTTTTCAGAAATCGATAGACCTGCAGCATCGTCACCAGCACGATTAATACGAAGACCTGAAGATAACTTCTCCATTGCGTTTGAATTTTGGTTAACGTTAATTCCCATTTGACGGTGTGCATTCATTGCAGATAAGTTGTTGTTAATAATCATAATAATTTTCCTCCTTGAAATTACTCCGCCCACGTCCTTGTGGTTGGATAAAAAGTAGTTAAGTTCGCTACATTGTAAGCGGCCGTCTCACAATGTAACTCCTTACACTATTATTATCGGAGTGCTTTTTTAAATGTTTAGTAGTTTTTTATATTTTTTTGATTATTTTTTCCTAGAAAAGTTATCCATTATCTAATCTTTACTAAATACCTCTGTATTTTCTAGCTTTTTTAGGTCTAAGTGCATAGATTTCTTTTTATTTTCTATTGATAAAAGTCACATTTTTGTCGATATAACTAGTATACAGTTCTTTTCTATTATATTTAATTTCGATTGAGGAGGTTTCGCTTGTTTTTTGGTTGCTAGTTTCATGAACGAGTGCACATACAATTGCTATTCTAACTTAGAAAAAGAGGAGACATTATGGACAAGACATCAATTATCGGAATTATTTTAGGGTTTACAGCCGTCTTGCTTGGCTTAATTTTTAAAGGTACGAGCTTGGCTGTTTTGTTAAATCCGGCTGCATTTTTTATTATTATCGTCGGTACAATTGCTACGATCTTAATCGGTTTTCCGGGAAGCGAGATTAAGAGAATCCCTAAGTTGTTTGGGGTGTTATTGAAAAATCAAAAGCAGCCAGACACTGCTGAGGTGATTCAGCTTTTCACTAGATATAGTTCACTCGCCCGTAAAGAGGGGTTGCTTGCGTTGGAGCAGGAGATCGATTCGGTTGAAGATCCGTTTTTAAAGCAAGGCTTAAAAATGATCGTCGATGGGCAGGAAGCGGATTTTATTCGCGATACAATGGATGAAGAACTTAATGCAATTGAAGAGCGTCATGCTGCTGGGGCGCAAATTTTTACACAGGCTGGTACGTATGCTCCGACACTTGGGGTGCTTGGAGCAGTGCTCGGTTTGATCGCGGCGCTTGGGGATTTAAATGATATGGATGCACTTGGTTATGCGATTGCGGCAGCGTTTGTGGCGACGTTGTTTGGGATTTTCACTGGGTATGTTTTGTGGCATCCGTTTGCCAATAAGTTAAAGCGTAAGTCTAAGATTGAGATTATGACGAAGAGCTTAATGATTGAGGGAATTTTATCGGTTCAAGCAGGAGTTCCTCCTCGTGCGATCAGCGATAAGTTGATTGTGTATGTGCCTCAATCTGAACGAAGTAAAGTGGAAGAGATTATGAACCAAGGAGAGAGCGTGAATGGCTAGGAGGAGAAAGAACCATCATGAAGATCATGTTGATGAATCGTGGTTAATTCCTTATGCCGATGTTCTTACATTGTTGCTGGCACTTTTTATCGTGTTGTTTGCGATGAGTTCGGTTGATGCTGAGAAATATCAACAGTTAATGGGGGTTTTTAATGATCAATTCCAAGGGGGGACTGGGATTATGGAGCACCCTTCGCCAGTTTCAAGTTCGTCTCCTTCCCCAGATCAACATGAGGATCAAGTAGAAAAGGACGATCGTGATCAGGCAGTGCAGCAGGAGAACCTCGACTTACGCAAGCTTAAAGAGGAAATTGATCACTATATTGAAGAGCATGACTTGGATTCGGATTTAGAAACACAGCTTTCAGAGGACGGATTGTTGCTGACGATTTTGGATAATGCGCTCTTTTATTCGGGAAGTGCTGATGTAAGACCGGATGCAGTCAGACTCGCTGAACAAGTTTCAGATTTATTAATTTCTGATCCACCACGGAGAATTGTTGTTGCTGGGCACACCGATGATATTCCGATTAGCAACGCAAACTTTCGCTCCAATTGGGACTTGAGTGCTCAACGTGCCTTAAATTTCATGAAAATTTTAATTGATAACGAGGACTTGAATCCACAAAACTTGAGTGCAACAGGGTATGGTGAGTATCATCCCGTTGCTTCAAACGAGACCGAAGCAGGCAGAAGCCAAAACCGGCGTGTCGAAGTATTGATTATCCCGAATTATCAATTGAATTAACTAGGCTAGTAGGCTATCCCTGATCAAGTGGGATGGCCTTTTTAATCTCGTTTGAAATTATAAAAAAAAAGATAGATCTCTATTTGGGACCTACCTTTAACCACTCATATTTTAAAGACAATTCGTTCCTCTTCATCCAATGATGCATGGACATGATGTTTTGTTCCTGTAAAGTCATGTTTCTTGTTTCCGATTTTAATCGTTGTTCCTTCCATTGCTGTTCGAATCGAAATGTATTGGTCATGAGGAACAGCGATTAATGTTGTAGTTCCGAATTCTGTACCAGCCTCATTTATTTCTACTCCTTGGCGCCCGTATACTTCTCCTCCACGAAGAATGCCTTTGATTTGTAAGAAGCCTCCTGCATGAACTTTTGTGTTGATGCATCCTTGACCTGTTATCTCAATATTTCCACTGCAATAAAGTTTACTGTTAGAAGCGCTTGGTATATTGATAGAGGAAGCTGTTTCCTCATTGATTTGACTGAAATCATGTAATTCTTTCATTTTTCTCGATAGATTAATCACTTTCTCTAAATCAACTGGTTCCTTTGTTATCGAAAGGAATATTTGCTTCAAGACAACAGCAACTGTTCCCCACTCGCTAATGTCTAAATAGCCTGAACTTTTTCTTACTGCTGCTATGTATTTCCTTACAAGTCGTGGGTACTCTTTAAATTTCTTCTCTACTAAAATTCGAAGTAATGGTTGCAGTCCGTTTCTTGAAAAATCATCATAGTTAAAGTTACGGGACTTCATCAGTTGATGAATGACCGCGATCATTGTTTCTGTATGCTTGTGTAGAGTTCCAAGAAGTTCGCCTAATTCAACTTCCAGCATACTATTTTTTCCTGCCGTTAGTTCTGAATTGCTAATGTTTCGATAGGATACAATCGCTCCAGCTGCTGTTAAAGTGGCACGGTTCACTTCTTTTCGAACCGTTATATCCCCTTCAGCCTCGACCGTCATCCCTTCACTCACTTTGCCTAAAACGTCTACATCGCCAACAAAACGAATATTGCCCGAGATCATATTCACATCTCCATTATGGGTGAGCTTTAACATCACAGACGCTTTGACGACTCTCCCTCTTTTCTCAATTTGAGGGCGTCCTGATATCGTTGAAATGAGTTGGTCCTCCACTTGCGAAACACCTTTTCCTAGTTTAAGAGTAATAGGATATGTTTGTTTAACAGGAATCAGCTCATTTGTCACGGTACGACCAGGTTCACCAGGTACTGGAGAATGAACGATCGCAATCACTTGTCCTTTTGCACAGTTAGGGATCGTTTTACTTTCACGGAAGTCGACTCGCCCATCTTCCTGCTCCGTCAAACCTACTTTCGTTTCTGTATCCACTTTCATTTCAAGCCAACCGTCTTTTCCTTGTTTCGCTAGGGTCCCTGTAGCGATCTCAAATGTTCCACGTTCCTCGGTTTGAATCGCCTTTACAATTTCAGCTCGATTAATCCCGTGCTGTATATGTAAGTTTTCGAGTTCTTTTGTAATAAGTTCCTCGTTTAAACGATTTTGAACTTCTTTAACCTCTGTTACCTCTATTGTTAGATGTTCATCAGGGGAATGATCCGGGATCGTCCGAATCAGCTGATATCCAGGTTCAACCGTTAACAGGGCTTTTAATTTATCATGGTCAACCGTTATATTCCACGTTGTTTCTTGCTCTTCGTTTTGAACATCGAGTTCAATTTGATCATCTTCTGAAACTAGCGTTGTACCTGTTACAACTTCATGATTCTTTTTGACTTGTACCCCTGTTGTACCCGTAATCAGTGGATAAGAGCCTGGAGACGCTTTGCAATAAACTTGTCCCCCTTCGATCCACACTTTTCCTAACAGGGATTCATCTGATCTTATTGACTGGTCATCCTTTTGTAATTCATTATGTATATTGAAACCTTCAACAGGGATAGTAGAAAGTGCTTCTTCAAGTAATTCCATCTGGTCTGGATTTTCTTGATCTTGTATCGACTCTTTCTCGCTCATTCGTTTTGTCAATTTAACGATTGCTTCTTTTGAGCCCATTCCTAAAAAGCCTTTTGTGCTATGTTGGATGATTTCGATATGTACTTCTTGTTTCGTTGCTTCTAATAGTGATAGTCCAATCTGAATCGCTTCAGATAGATCTTTTCCTTTTGAAACGATGCTCTGCATTTTAGCTCACCTACTTGTGTAATACTCTTGAAAACGTGATAGTAATAATCTTATCTCCACTATGGTTATATTTTACCATACCTTTAGTGTGGTATTTTCCATATCCTTTAAAATAGCCTATGGTTTTATTTTCCACTCGAAACAAAAAAACACCCCGAGTACCGTTGAACGAAACGTTGCTCGAAGGTGTTTCTCTATTTCTGCTCATGCTACGGGAACAATCTACTGCATCACTTTCTCTGTTATAAACACTTGATTTATCGTTCCTTTTGTTAGAAACGAACTAAGCTCATTTTTAATACCATTTTCCAGCTTCTCAAATCCCCCATCTTCTTGAATGGCTTTTTTATCTAGAGATGCAAGGTATAGAATGACTTTGTTTTCAGCGAGAGGATAGGCATTTTCTAATTCTGCTCTAGCACGTTTTGAATCCGTTTCAATTGCAAATGCTACTTGCAGATGACTTTTATTTTGAATCGATGTGACGATCCGGTCTGTATGAAAGACCCGGTCTTCCAACGTGTTCAATTCATTTGATGTAGGTGGTGAAGTATCTATATTATCGTAAACAATATAGCCTGTTAAGCCGACGACAGCGAGCGACAAAATCGCGATTAGGAAATTTTGCATAGGATCATTCCTTATTCATGAAAATGGAGGGTATGTGACAAAAGGTCAAGTTCAGACCTTTTGTCACATACCCTTAGATATTTTCGTTTCTGCTGTTTCGATTGATTCGATTAAGATTGTTGGTTGGTTGCTTAAGTCGATTTCTTTATTTAATTCCAGCAGACGGACAATCGGGCGGTGTGGATTCGAAATGATTCTTGTTACGATGCCTTTTCGTTTTCCTCCGATATTTAGTTGTACATTGGTACCTGGAGGGTAACTAATAATCCCTTGGCTAAAGGCTAACACAATCTGGTGGTTATATTTTGTTTCAGAGTAGGTCATGATCTGCTCGATCGCCTCATGTGGCAAGGCTGCTTCTACTGAAATCAAATGGTCATATTCGTTTGCGAGACTGCATATTTGTGCAAACTCCAACACCTGATCATCTATCAGCTGCCTTGGGTACCCTTTTCCATTTATCGTTTCATGATGTTGATAAGCAACATGCGCTGATATTAGGCTAAACTCCCGGTGTGAGCGAATGATGTTAAAACCAGCTTCCGGATGGTCTTCTTTCTTCGTTGTTTTTGCTTTTCCAATGTCATGCAACAAACAACCAATCCCAAGATCATTGAGCTGTGTGTATGTACAACCAATCTTTTTTCCAATTTGCAAACCGATTAGCGTGACATTTACAGCATGTGCAAATGCAGATAATTGTTGGTCAACAGCCGTCGAAGGAACAAGCATGATCGCACTTCGTTTTTGAACTTCTGTAATCAGTTTCTTAACTGCTTGTTGAATATCTTTTAACGGCAACACTTGATCGCTTTGCGCTGACTTATATGCTTGTTCGACAACAGAGATAATATCGAGCCATGTTGGCATATCAACCATTTCTTCAAGTGTAATCCCTTTTGATGCCATATCTTCAATGAATAAATATTTTATCCCGAGCTGCATGAGCTTCTCTTTGTACTTAGGATGAATCGTGCTTCCAGCGCCTAATAAAACACGTCTTCTCGAGTCATAAACAGGCTTTGCCAATTGCATAAATTGCTCTTGATATTCCTCAATTCCAATCATTCTCATCTTTTCACCTTCTAACTGAACCTTTTTGCCATCCACATTTCTCGACTGCAACTCCTCTATTTTGGGAGTTGATGTTTTCACTTATCCTTATTGTTAATATGTCTGCTAACGGTTGAGGGAGAAACTTTGTACGATTGACTAATTTCGCTCAGTGTAAATCCCTTTTCGTAGTAAAGCTTTTTCCAAATAGGTGTGATACGTTGAATGTCTTCTGATGATGCTTTCTTACTTCGAACCGTCACGCGTTCTTTAATATTTCGGTATACTGTATCTGGACTTACATCGTATTTTTCTGCAATGTATTGAAATGACAACCCGTCTTTATAAAGTTGTTCCCATTTTTTAATAAAGGGTTCATAAACGTACTGATTATTTGTCACCTCTAACTCAACATCATCCTTAATTGTATTAAGAACAATTTTAGAGTGAACTTGATACGTGTCGGCGATCGCTTTTAGAGATTTGCCTTTTTTAAATAAAGAGATCCACGTCGGTTTTAACTCGTTTAGTAACGGCTGTACTTTTTTATACACATTGGTTTTGACCGTTGTTTCACTCACCTGATTTCTTCTCGCTATGTCGGCAAACGACTTGCCTTTGTAGTATTGCTGGATCCATTTCTCGATTTGTTTCCGGTCAAATTGTGATCTCGACTTGCGTTTCACCTTATGCTTAATATATTTCGATACGGTTTCAACTTGGACCGAATATTGTTTCGCAATCGCTGAAAAGGTTAATTTCTCTTCATCATAAAGGCGAATCCATTCATTCTCCAAATGGGCATATTGCTTTGCTTTTCCTCTAGGCATGCTCTCTCTCCTTTTCCGTTAGTCGTCCACTCTTACACAAATATTCCTTCTCCAACGATGTCCGGGATCTGCAACAATTCAAAGACTTCCATCACTTCATCTCTAACATTCGTAATTTTGACGTCAATTTGTTTGCTATTTAGTGTTTCTACGGCATTTAACAACAGTCCGATCCCCGATGAATCAATAAATGGCACGTGTTGAAAATTCATGCTCACTGATTGGTATTGTTCCATTATAGGAATGAGTTCAAGCTCGATGACTTCTGTACTGTCAATATCTAAATCCCCTTCAAGGATTAATTCGAGCTTTTCATTTTCTTCTCTTTTTGTAAATTGGATCATCTTGCTTCCCCCTCAAAGTAGTGCGTGGTCTTATTTAAAAACAATCCGGTTTTCCCGATCAAGAGTTGCATATACATCATGCTTCGTTTCGGTAAACACATGTTTAACGTTTCCAATTTTAATCGCTGTTCCTTCCATTGCTTTTCCGATGATGATCTGTTGATCAAAAGAAGTTGCGATAACCGTTGGTGTACCAACTTCGGAACCTACTTCTTTAATGATTGCTCCTTGCCGGCCATATACTTCTCCACCTCGGACCACCCCGTTAATCCTTGCATATCCACCTGCATGAACCTTCGTATTGACACACCCTTGTCCACTAATTTCAATATCTCCACTGCAAAAGAGCTCACTGTTTGAAGCATTTGGAACAATCATATAGGAGTCTGGTTCAACAGGTGTTTGACTGAGCTCATGTAGCTCTTTCATTTTTGTTGATATGCCTTTAACTTTCTCGATTGTTACGAGCTCATTTGATAATGAGAGGAACAATCGTGTTAATTGGGTTGCAACATTTCTCCATTCCTCATCATCTAAATAGTCCTCACCTTTCCTGAGCACTTCAACATATTTCTTCGCAAGTGGAGGGAAGGTCTGAAATTTCTTCTCTAATAAAATTCGTATTAATGGTTGTAAGCCTTTTGTTGTAAAATCATTGTTCTTAAAGGCAGGAGAGTTCGTTAACTGATTGACGACACCAATGATGTTTTCGGTATGCTTATGCAAAATACCAAGTATTTGGCCTAATTCAGCTACAAGCATGTTATTTTTTCCTGCTGATAATTTCGAACTGATGATGTTGCCGTGTGACATAATTGCTCCTGATGCTGTAAGAGTGGCGCGATTTATTCCTTTACGTACCGTAATATCGCCGGCTGCCTCAATCTTCATCCCTTCTTCGACTTTCCCTAACACTTCGACATCACCGATGAAATGAATATTGCCCGATTCTAAATCTACATCACGACCATGTGTTAGTTTTTCCATGATTGAGACTTTCACTAGCAATCCTCGTTTCTCGACTTGTGGGCGTCCATGTTCAGTTGCGACAATCTTGTCATCAACTAGGGAAACTCCTTTTCCAAGAAGAAGCTTAACCGGAAATGTTTGTTTTGCAGGCAAAGGTTCATTCGTGACGGTTGAACCAATTTGGCCTGGGATTGGTGGATGAACAATGGCGATGACCTGCCCTCTTTCACACGTTGGGATCGATTTGCTTTCACGGTAATCGATCCGGCCATCTTCTTTTTCTTTAAGCCCTACTTTCAAATCCGTTTCTACTTTCACTTCGATCCAACCATCTTTGCCTTGTTTCGGTTCCATCCCCGTTGCAATTTCAAACGTTCCCCGTTCCGTTGTTTCGATTGCTTTGACGATCTCATCTTGATTAAATCCATGCTTAACTCTAAGTTCTTCGAGTTTTTCAATGATGGTTGTGTAACTTATGTTATTACAGACCTCTTTAACCTCATTGATAGCTAGTTTAATATGCTGATCCGGCACGATATCTTGGATCGTGCGAGTGATTGTATAACCTGGCTCGACGTGCAAGAGGACCTTTAATTTATGTTGGTCCATCGAGACTTTCCATTTTGTTTCTTTTTCTTCATCTGTAACTTCTAATTCCCATTGATCACTTTCTGAAACAACGGTTGTTTTTTCTGTTACGAGTTGTTGGTTCTTTTTCAGTTTGATTCCTTCTGTTACTGTCACCATCGGAAAATGGTTTGGAGACGATTGGCAGTGCAATTGTCCGTTTTCCACCCATACCTTCCCCATCATCGTTTCTGATTTCTTCTCTTCCCTTGTTACATTCTGGAAGTCATGCTCTTTGATCGTTATCTTTTCATCAGGGATGCTCTCGATTGCTTGCTCAAGTAATGCCATTTCATCTGTTACCTCAAGAGCTGTTTGTACTTGGTCATGTTGACTTTCTCGCTTCGTCAACTTTACGATCGCTTCTTTTGTGCGAATGCCGAGAAATCCTTTGGCATTATATTGGATGATTTCAATGTTCACTTCTTTTTTCGTCGTCTCTAATAATGTTAGCCCTAAATTAATCGCTTCTGAGATGCTTTTTCCTTTCGACACAATTGATTGCATATTGACCCCCACCTACTCGTGAAATACTGGTGAATTTAAGCTCGTAATATCTGATCTCTCGTACGTCAGTTTCAAAACAACCATCGTAATATCATCTTTTTGCGCTGCTCCATCCATGAAAGCATGAACGGAATCAATGACACTTTTCTCGATTTCTCCTACATCACTGTCTTGATGTTCCCCTAATGTTTCGGTTAAGCGTTCTAATTGATATTGTTCTCCATGTGGATTTTGCGCTTCAACGATTCCATCTGTGTAAAAAAAGACTGTATCATTCTTTTTTAGTGATATCGTTTCTTCGCGATAAACTTGATTCGGCAGGCCCCCAACCATTATCCCTTTTGCCTTTGGAAGAAGAGTGACATCCCGTTTAGCCCCATTGATATGTAGAGGCATATTATGACCAGCATTTGAATAGGTCAACACCTCGGTTTCAGGATCCCAATCGGCACAAAACAACGTTACAAATGATTTTAATTTGCGCAAATCTGCATATAGCGCTTGATTCATTGCTGTTAGTGTTGCACCAGGTCCAGACGTGCTTTCAGCAGCAGTACGAAAGGCTCCTCTCGTTAAGATCATCAGCATTGCTGCTGGAATTCCCTTTCCCATCACATCGCCTATGACGATACGAATTTTTCCGTTAGCAAGTGGATAAAAGTCATAATAATCTCCACCAATTAGCCTTGCTGGAAGGGATGAACCGATCACTTCGCCATTATCAATTGTCGGTGTGTTGCCATTTAATAATGTCGCTTGAATGTTTTTAGCAAGGTTAATTTCCCGTTGCAATGTTTTGTCAATTTCCTTTATCGTATGCTTAGGTACCGAAAGCCCATCAAAATACATCAAATGACCTCCCCTTGAACTGCTTCTAAAATTTGATATAACCCAACCATTTCAAACACTTGGTGTGTTAAGTCATTCACTCCTTGGAGGACGATCTTAAACTGCTTTTCTTGTGATAGATGAATGGCGTTAATAATGGAACCAATTCCTGTTGAATCCAAAAATTCTAACTGAGAAAAATCTAGCACTAACAAGGTAATATCATCAGCAATACTCTCAAGATAAGGATCAACCCTATTTGTTGTGGAAATATCCATTATGCCGCTAATCATCAGTTTCATCGTTGAACCGTTTATTTCTTTTTCAACATGTAAGTTCATTTTTTAGTTCCTTTCTTATTTCCTATTGGTCATCTTTTACTTTAAAGAAGGTGATTTTATTGTTTAACTCCATTGATAATTGGTCCATTTGGTGCAGCGCTTCCTTTAGTTCATGTAAAGTGTCATGGAACATAAGGGTAATCTCTGTCACATCAACCGAATGACCTTTCACCATTTTTTCTAGATTGATTATCTTTTCAATAATCTCGCGTAATGGTGCTTGTAAAAGAAGCGCGCTTTCCGTCTGCTCATCTTCCATCGAGTTAGAAAAACGCAGGATTTTCTCTAAGGAGATCTCGATTTCATTTAAAAGATCTTTTGATTCAGCTGTTATCGCCGTCGATGTTTCCCCCATCGTCTGGATCGATGAGTATACTTGCTTAGAAAGGACACTTGAGACAATAACTAACGAATTCGATTCTTCTTTTACACCCGTAATCAGTTGGTTGAAACGCTTCGTCATCTCATTAATGTTCTCAGCAAGCCAATCTAGTTCATTTTTTTCATTGATTACTAGTTCATTCGTTAAGTCTCCACCAGCGACATCTTGAATATGGGTAACAATCTCATTTAATGGCTGCAATTGCCTTTTAACGATAAGACGAATGATGATAAATAACGCTAGTGAGATAACGAATAGTCCACCTACAAACAAGAACAAAAGTTGATTTTCGGTCTGTTTTTGTTTCGTCAAGTCAAGCACAACTGTCATTACACGGTCATTTGGTAGTGCTTTATACACTTTTTTGTAGCTAACCCCATTTTCTTTGAACATGATGCTTTCGCTTTGTGCGCTGTTTTGAACTTGTTCTAATAGCGCTTCATCTTCTTCGCGTTCAAGTTGATTGCTACCATATAAGATAGGCAGATCAATATCAGGTTCAATGATGTCATTTTCATCTCCCTTTAACCAAGCCGGTACATTCATGACAGCAATCTCGTGGATCGTACTGTCTTCTTTCGTTATTTTTTCAATCATTTGCGTTGGCCCAGCTTGAAAGGTGACATTGTATATTTCTTCATCTAGTATGTAAGGGTTGATCATAAAGTCTGTCGTACCGTCATAGTAGTAACCAAATTTATAGTATAGATGCTCAAACAACTCAGCCCTTGAGATCGGGCCGACCCAATAATTCTCTAGACTAAACCCTTCCTCTACTGTTACTTCTTCTTCTGACATTAATTGATCAAATGCTGTAAACCAGTAGCCCCAATCTTTTGAGCCCATCTGAAGCTGCGTCTCATCAGAGGATCCGGTCACGACGATATCATCATCAATCCTCTCCCATAGCGAAATTTCTTCAACATCCCACCGATCGGCGAGTTCTCTCAATTCTTCTTGGCTAATCTCTTCTACTTGCCTTCCTCGCAACTCTGACATAATCCCCTTAGAGGATAAATACAATTGTTGTTCGATCATATTTTCAATCGTCTCAACCGATTCTTGTGTCGATTCCATCGCATGAAGAACGGTGCTCGTCACATGGTTGAGTTGATCCTCTTGTAGTTCTTCCATCCTTCCATTTAAAAAGTAAGAGCCTACGATAAACGTGAAAATCGTAATTCCTCCTACGTAGAACCCAATTTTTTTTAGTAGCTGCATCATCATCTGATTTTGTTTCATCATGTTCCTCCAGTCATCAGTCTATTACCCAGCACTTTGCGTCCGTGCTTCTTTCCAATCAAACGTTAAGATGAGAGTCGATCCCCTTTCTGAAGTAGACAAAATCACTTGTTTTGTCATTTTCATCATTAACGTAAACCCTTGTCCCATTGATCGTTTCGATGAGTAACCAGCTAATAGTGTATTGTTCGGCAAGTCTTTCAGAGGAAACCCTGGCCCACGATCAGCAATGATAAAACGGATCTCGTTCGTCTCTTCATCTTCAACGATTGTCATCGTACCTTGTTCTGCGTGTTTGATCGTGTTTGTAATCGCTTCAGACAACACGAGTAGCCAACTCATCATTGTTGCTTGATTATCAACCTTTTGTTCTAGCATCTCTTTCGCTTGATTCCGGCAAATAGGAATGTCCGAACGTTCTTTCACCATTCCTTCACAAAGCACAGAACCCGATACATAGCTGCTTACTTCCTCTTCTTTAATAAGCAAAAACTGACCTTGAGTCGCAGCATAAATGACATCCCGGTAAACGGACCAAGTTTTTTCCTCATCTGAAACCTCTTCCTTTTCCACAGTTGGCTCTTGTTTCATGACCATATTTGTTGATGAAAACAAGTCCTGTCGATGCATTGCATAGACTTTTAACATTGCATTTTGAAGATCGTCACGAACATCTAGCTTTTTAATTTGACTTGAGACATTTTGATTTTGCTCATTCCAAGCTAGCATCTTCTCACTTAAATAGAGTAAGTACTCATTACTCTTTGGTGAATTCTTGCTCAAAAAGGATGGCTTTGATAAAGACAGATAAAATAACGCATCGCCCACATCATCATGGAAGTGCAAGTACTGACTTAACTTTCGGGCAAGAAATCCTCTTTTTACCATATAGCTCATTTCCGTATAGGAAATATCTGATGCAAGAGATGGTGCACCCATCTGAGTAGCGATCGTCGTATCTTTAAAAACCTTATCTAGAAACCGTTTCAATGAATGCCCCTCCTTTGATAGATTTTTCATTCCTCATTAAAAACTTCGCTGCATTATGCCAATAAAAAACAAGCCCACCAAAAGGAGGGCTTGTAAAATAATGGGTAATAGATGATCGCCATCTCCCCATACTCTAAAAATCCAACCTTTTCGGAAACCAGGCGATCATAGCTGCAAGCAGCCTTAGACCCATAGCTTTGCGTCCTTATTTTTCAATAAGTTTGCCAGTATCGAAGGTTCTATTTATTATTTATATCGTTTCGCTTTTGTAGGACTTAAGTGGCAAGTTATTCCTTTTCTTTTTTCTTAATCTTGTTACTTTATTTTCCACTAAAAATCCATTTCCGTGAATCAGCGCGTGTTCTTATTTTCCACATAACATACAAAGGTGAGATTAGGACTTGACTCCTTTTATAAAGGATATTTCTTTTCTCCATGAGCCTTTTGCTATCATAGGAGCAATATTCAATAGGAATCTGTTCCTATTGATTGAGGCTACTAAATTAGTACTTGTTTGAAAATAGTAATATACTAGTATATAATCAAGGAGTATAAAGTTTCACAAATTTGTGAAAAATTCACTCTGCAGGAACTGATAGAATTCCTTTTGCTATCTCTATTGCTAAGAGATAGCCTTTTTAAATTCTGACCATTTAATTAAGGGGGAGTTTAGTAGTAGTTATACATATACCTTTAGATCTATTATCAAAAGACATTTTCTAAGACCCTATTGGAGGAAGCATCAATGAAACTTACATTAAGAAAGAAATTATTTACAAGCTATTTAATCATCTCCCTGTTATTTGCTGTTGCGAGCATCGTTTCGTATGTCTCGCTTAAGCAAACGAACAATTCCTATACCGACTTGCTAGATAACGTCGTTAGTCTGCAATCGATTTCACAAGAAGTTGATACGCTCGTTAGCAATCAGACAAGTGAACTTAGAGGGTTTTTACTTTACAGAGAGGAAAGTCACTTTGATCAATTAAGGGAACAAAATAATCAAATTAACTCGTTACTCGAACAAGCGAGACAATACACAGAAGCAGAAGAAGTCGTTGCTTATTTTGATACTTTAGAAACGATCAATAAAGATTTTCTCGAGGCAGCTGAGCGCTCTATCGATGTTGCTAGGACAGATCTAGAAGCTGGGATTCAAATGGCTAATTTAAATGTTGTTAGTCTT
The DNA here is from genome assembly GCF_056619965.1 of Halalkalibacter sp. HAAS-P014. Classification (NCBI taxonomy): domain Bacteria; kingdom Bacillati; phylum Bacillota; class Bacilli; order Caryophanales; family Bacillaceae; genus Halalkalibacter; species Halalkalibacter sp. HAAS-P014. Next base: position 50,413 of record NZ_JBWQTV010000010.1, read on the forward strand.
AGTGAAGAGATGAGCACCTTATCTCGTGACTTTACCAATCAACTCGGGGAATATCTTGAACAAAATCAAACAGAGACGAACCGAGGAGCGCAGACTGCCATTTTTATTGCGATTATAGTTAGTGCGCTGGCCTTTTTAATTGCAATTGTAAGTGGAGTCTTAGTATCCAATATTATTGCAAAACCCATTATTCGCTTGCAAGAAGTAGCCAAACAAGTCGCTTCTGGGAACTTAGCAGTCAAAAAAATGACCTTGAAAAGCGAAGATGAAATTTATCATTTAAATGAATCCTTCAACATAATGAGTGATAACCTTCGTGGAATGATCGCTCAAATTCAGTCAAATTCAGAGCAAGTAGCTGCTTCATCCGAACAATTAAATGCTAGCGCAAATGAATCAGCTAAAGCAGGTGATCAAATCACAGAATCGATACAATCAGTCGCTTCTGGAGCAGAAAAGCAACTTGAAAGCACGATGATTGCCAATGATAAAGCTAATGAAATATCGGTTGGAATTGAACAAATTTCACAGTCTATTCAATCCGTGACTGAAGCTACAAATGTAGCACAACAAAAATCACAAAATGGGGTTGAGGTCGTTGGAAGAACGGTGAGTCAAATGAGCACCATTAGCAGCTCGGCAACAGCAGCTTCAAACGTGATACGAAATTTAGAGGAGAAGTCAAAGGAAATCGGCACGATCATTTCTATGATTACGGACGTCTCCGATCAAACAAACCTGTTAGCATTAAACGCTGCGATAGAAGCAGCTCGCGCAGGTGAGCATGGAAGAGGATTTGCCGTTGTTGCCGATGAAGTTCGTAAATTAGCTGAACAATCCAATCAATCAGCCAGTCAAGTTAGCACATTGATCAAAGATATCCAACGTGACATTCAGTTATCGGTATCTACAATGGCTGAAGGCGAGGATACTGTGAAAAAAGGGCTTGTCTACGTAGAAGAGGCCGGTAATGAATTTAAAGGGATTTCTCATTCCATTAGTGAAATTGTTACGCAAATTGATGAAGTGTCAGTTGCGATCCAACAAATCGCGATTGGTACCGGTTCGATGCTTGAGTCAATTAATGAAGCCTCTACAATAGCCGAAAGTTCCTCGTCCTACTCACAAAATGTCGCAGCATCTGCAGAACAACAGACCGCTACAATGGAGGAAATATCAGCTTCGGCTGAAATGCTTTCAAAAATGGCCGAAGAACTTCAAGAAACCGTTAAAAGATTTCAGATTTAAATAATAAAAACACCTCCAGCCTCAAATCATTTAGTTTGAGTTGGAGGTGTTTTTATGTTTGTACATAACGGAAAATTACTCTCATCTATTGCATTACCTTTTCAGTTATATACACTTGTTCAATTTTCCCCTTTGTTAAAAATGGGCTTATTTCTTCCTTAACATTTGCTTCAAGTTTTTCAAAGCCACCTTCTTGTTGAATTGAATGTTTATCTAATGATGAAAGATGAAGAATCAATTTGCTTTCAACAAGTGGGAATGCATTCTTTAATTCCCTTTTCGTAGTTCTGGAGTCTGTCTCAATAGCAAATGCAATTTGTATATGGCTTTTGTTTTGAATGGTTGTAACGAGCTTATCTGTATGAAAGACTCGATCTTCTAGTGTACGTAATTCATTAGATGAAGCATCGGACGAATTAATATTTTGAAAGATAATAACGCCTGATAAACTAATAACAACTACAGTTAACAAACCTATGATTAAATTTTTCATATATGCCTTCCTTGATGTTGTGATTATTTTTACTACAATGGTACGTTACGTTCCTCTTTTAAAATAGATTCTATGAAAATCGTTGGTTGATAATTAAGATCGATTTCCCTATTTAATTCAAACAGTCGTACAATCGGACGATGTGGATTGGAAAATACTCTCGTAACGATGCCTTTTCCTTTGCTTCCTAAATTTAATTGAACGTTCGTACCTGGAGGATAACTTATAATCGCGTGGCTAAAGGCTAAAACAACATGGTGAGGGTATTTTGTTTCAGAGAAAGTCATGATTTTCTCGATCGCTTCATGCGGCAAGACTCCTTCTTCAGAAACCAAATGATCATAGTCATTAGCAACACTGCAAATTTGCGCAAACTCTAATACCTGTTCTCCCATTAGCTTTCTAGGATATCCTAGTCCATTGTTCGTTTCATGATGTTGATAAGCTACATGGGCCGAGACCAAACTAATTTCACGATTTCTTCTAATGATGTTGAATCCAGCCTCAGGATGCTCTTCCTTTTTCATTGGTTTTGCCTTTCCAATATCATGCAATAAACAACCCACTCCAAGATCATTCAGCTGTGTATACGTATAACCTAACTTTTTCCCAATTTGTAAGGCAATCAATGTGACATTTACAGAATGAGCAAAAAGGAATAACTTTTGATCAACGGCTGATGTCGGAATAAGCATAATCGCATTACGTTTTCGAACTTCGTCTATTAGCTTTTTAACCACTTTTTGAATGGCTTGTACTGGTAAAGGTAGGTTCAATTCCACTTCCTTAAATGCTGTTTCAACTACAGAAATATGCTCCAGCCATGTTGGCATATCCAACATCTCTTCTAACGATATCCCTTTTGATTTTGCATCTTCAATGAATAAATACTTAATCCCAAATTGTATTAATTTCTCTTTATACTTTGGATGAATGGTAGAACCGACTCCTAATAAGACACGCCTCTTCGAATCACAAACTGGCTTCGCTAATTGCATGCAATGCTCCTGATAGTCTTCAATCTCGATCATTCTCATATATACCACCTACAAACCTTATGTAAAAATTTATTATAATAATCTTTCTAATGCATCGCCAATTCGATCAGGTGTAAATGGTTTAACGATAAAGTCTTTCGCCCCAGCTTGTATAGCCTCAACAACCATTCCTTGTTGTCCCATAGCTGAGCACATCACAACCGTGGCATTTGGATCACGTTTCTTTATTTCTTTTAGAGCTTCGACACCATCCATTTCTGGCATTGTAATATCCATTGTCACTAAGTCGGGCTTCAGCTCCTCATATTTTTGAATCGATTCCATTCCACTTGCCGCTTCACCGACAACCTCGTGACCAAGTTTACCCAAGATATCCTTTAATTGCATTCTCATAAATGCTGCGTCATCTGTTACTAATATTTTTGCCATCTTCTACACTCCAAGTTTTTTAAAATATATACCGGTCATTAATCAACTAATAAATACACGTTCAGGTCCCCTGCATTTTCAAATGTAACAGGCATAAGACTCGCTTTTTTGTATCCACTGAGAAGGGTGTCACCTTCCATGATCATGGGCGCCGTAATGTCAGTTTTAACACCTTGCTCGACAATCAGTGTTGACATTCCACCGGCAATCAAATTTCCAAGTTCTCCACTAAAAGATGGGAGCATCTCTCCATTTATTGGCATACCAAACATGGTTTCACCTATCGTTGAGAAAACCTTCGTTTCTCCGGCTAATACCAACTTACCTGTAAAATCTCCTGTGATCCCAACAACAACAGCAAAATTCAAGCGTAATGGATCTGTCATTAACGCAGAAGTTCCTAATTGAGTAGTCAAAGGAACGACATTTTTAATCGAGTTGAATACACCGTTTGACAAGTGGTTGATTATCGTATTCGACTGATCATTTGTATATAGCATAATAGTACCTCCGTCATTTGATTAATAGGTTCTATAAAACTCACTAAACAACACTCACATATACTAGACTTTAATCCTGATAATATCATACTACAAATTTCCTAATTTCGACATAACTTCATTTCTTTTTCTAGGTTTTATTGTTCTGTATATGTTTACTAATAGTAGGAAGGACAACCTTGTATACACTACTAATTCCTTATAAGGTAGAACGTCTATTCAATCCTCTTAACCTTCACTAGTGCTTTCCATACAATGTAAAACTTCCACAATCTCTAACATTAGAGGCTGTGGAAGTAGCAAAGTTTAGGGTTGCTGAAATCACTTACTCTAGAACTTACCTAGCTTTTATTGTAAGTTGTTCTAATAACTATAGTTTAAATACATCTACCGTGTTTTTTAATTCATTTGCATATTCACTTGTCTCTTCAGCACTTGCTGCTACCGTATCCAATGATGCTGTTGCTTCTTGTGTTGCTGCTGCTACTTCTTCTGCGTTCGTCGCTGTATTTTCGATAACTGTAGCAAGTGACTGGATTAGTTCCACGATTTTTTCCGATGTCGCTACCTCAGAATCTGTGATATTGCTTATCTCGTCTATATCCGAGACTGTCGTTCCAATGGCCTCCAGTATATTTTCCAATGCAGTACCAGCTTTTGTGACAGAGACAACTCCTCTTTCAACTTCTAAACGACTTTTTTGTGTTACCTCAACGGCCCCCTTAGTACTCTCCATAATTTTAGTAACTAAATTGGAAACTTGACTCGCACCGCGATTTGATTGCTCTGCCAACTTTCTCACTTCATCAGCTACTACAGCAAATCCCTTTCCAGCTTCTCCGGCTCTTGCTGCTTCAATCGCTGCATTTAAGGCTAATAAATTCGTTTGATCCGCGAGTTGGGTAATTGTTTCTGTAATCAGTCCAATTTCTTTTGAGTGCTTATCTAAAACTTTCATCATTTCTTCTGTTTCTTCTGTTTTTTCTTTAATATTCTCCATTCTCGTCATTGTCTCATCTACTGTCGTTCTTCCTTCAGAAGCAGTTTCTAGCGTTAATTTCGAACTATTTGTCGCTGAAACTGATTTTTCTTTGGCCTTTTGAATAAGTGAAGAGAGCTCAAGTAACACATTCTTCGCTTCAATTGTTGCACGAGTCCCAGTATCAGCATCATTAGCTACCTGTTGAGTGTTTTTTGCTATATCTTCAGCACCCGCTGTGATTTCTTCAGAAGATGCTGCTAACTCTTGGGATATAGCAGCCATATCATTTGATGCTTGTCGCACGTTCCCTACAACATCTCGAAGTCTTGATGTCATGTTATTAAACGCTTGTCCGAGCTTTCCAATCTCATCGTTTGAGCTACTAGTTACAAACTGAGATAAATCACCGTCACTCACCTTTTCTGAAACCACTTTCATTTCTTTTAACGGTTTTATAATCGATTTAATCACGAACCAGATCAGAATCGCTCCTATGATAATAGAGATGATGATAACAATAAGAGTGAATGTGAAAATTGGAGCCGCACTACGTTGAATTTCCTCAGCACTTATGGTGCTTCCAACTTTCCAGCCTGTTAATTCGTTCGTGACAAAGGTACTTCTCATCTTTTGTCCACTTTCGTTGACATAGTCAAATTGACCATTATTACCACTGGTCAAGTATGCTCCCCAGTCTTCTTCCATCGGCTCTCCTGCCTCTAAATCCGGGTGCACAATCGGCACATTGTTTTCATCTAAAATAAAAACAAAACCTTCGTCACCAATTGCTATACTAGAAATAATGTTTTGAAACTCCGATAAGTCCATCTGTAATCCAATAACTCCTGATTGATCACTTGTTGCTTTAGAAAAGGTTATAACCATCCCTCCAGTCGAGATGGCAATATACGGATCTGTAATACTTACTGCCTCTACATCCTTCATTGCTCCTTCATACCATGGGCGTGTGCGTGGATCAAACCCTTCATTCTCTGGTCCGGGATTAGGTTCACGAATCATTTCTCCTTCTTCTTCTGTTCCTAAATAAGCAAAATCTAACTCAGTATGATTCTCTACATAATCATTTAGAATTTGTCGAACTTCAGGGCTTTCCCACCCATCATATAAATCTTCGTTAATCAATTTTGATAAAAAATCAACATCAGCCATTTTACTAGAGATTAGATCATCCACTTTTTGACTGACAATATTCGAATTCTCCATTGCATCTTTCATCATCTGCTGTCCTAACGTACGTTCTGCCGATTGGTACGACGTAATACCAATTACTAGTGACGGTATGATCAGTACGATTAAAAAGGTACTAATCAACTTAAGTTTTAATGTCATTTGTGCTTCCCCTTTGAATTGTTTATTTTTCACCCATTTGTATACGCTTACCATACAAAAAGACTTCTTTTTCTTTATAGTTTACTAAGTTTTATATCTTGGTAATGTAATATAGATCACACATTAATGATCCAATAAGAAAAAGACCGTTCCTTAGGGCTAGTGGGATTGATCTAGGGAACAGCCTTCTTTAGTTTGGAGCGGTTTTTCCGGCCGGTCTTGCTCGGGTTCCGGTCATAGTCACTCCATTTCCGGCCGGTTCCTTTTTTTCCGGCCACTTCTCCTCGCATTCCGGCCGGTTCCCTTTCGGTTCCGGCGGCTTCTCTCTTCTTTCCGGCCACTTTCTTTCTGTTTCCGGCCGGTCCCTTTTTTTCCGGCCACTTCTCCTCGTATTCCGGCCGGTTCCTTTTCGGTTCCGGCGGCTTCTCTCTTCTTTCCGGCCACTTTCTTTCTGTTTCCGGCCGGTCCCTTTTTTTCCGGCCACTTCTCCTCGTATTCCGGCCGGTTTCTTTTCAGTTCCGGCGACTTCTCTCTTCTTTCCGGCCACTTTCTCTCTGTTTCCGGCCGGTCCTTTTTTTCCGGCCACTTCTCCTCGTATTCCGGCCGGTTTCTTTTCAGTTCCGGCGGCTTCTCTCTTCTTTCCGGCCACTTTCTCTCTGTTTCCGGCCGGTCCTTTTTTTCCGGCCACTTCTCCTCGTATTCCGGCCGGTTTCTTTTCGGTTCCGACGGCTTCTCTCTCATTATTAGCCCATACAAAAAAGCCGAGAACCCATGTTAGTTTCTCGGCCTACCTTATGTTATTTTCCATCTTTTAAAAAACCTTTTAACACATCTACAGAAACCGTTTGTGCTGCTGCACTGTTTTCTTCTTGGATAGCCAGATATATTTCTTTACGGTGAATCTCGATATTTTTCGGTGCATTTATTCCAATCTTAACTTGATCGCCTTCTATAGCAATAATTTTAAGTTCAATGTCGTCACCGATTTGGATCGCTTCTTGGATCTTTCTTGAAAGGACAAGCATTACTTATCCCCCTTTGTAACAACAACCTCTTTAAAGATAGGGTGTTTTGTTTGATAGTCGCTATCACTTATCAATAATTGCTTTCCTTTTTGCTTTACAGCATTGATGATGACTGGTCCTTGAAGATTAGCTGTTGTTTCATTAAATGGTTCTTTCACCGTTAGCATAACAAATGTTGCAACATCTTCTTGCTTATCGATTTCCAATGCATCGATAAGTGAGTCAGGAAGTTTGACTTGATAGCCTGGTACAAAGTCAAATGGATTCACCAATATGAAGGCGACTTCTTGTGTTTTTGTTGATTGCAATACAAAAAAAGGAGTACCTTCTTCAAATGGTAAGAGTACAAATGATGTTTCCTCTTCAAAAGCTGGAATTCCCTTTTCAAACTCAATTACACGATCTTTATGTATGTCGATTGTCCCTTGATACTTTGTTTGGATTTGCATTGTTCACTCACCTTTTCCCTTACTATACGTGCTATTTATTATTGTCATTGTAACATAACAAAATCAATCGCTTTAGGAGAACTCATTACAGTTAACTAAATTGTTTAAAAACACAATTTTCTACTCAAGCTTCCATTATTATTACAATATTTCCTTACACCTTTGTCGATTTCCCGGGAAAGATGTTAGTTATTTCCTTGAAAATAGAAAAAGAAGCCATTACGACTTCTTTCTCTATAAACCAATATTAATATTTCCACCAGTGACAGTGAAGGAAATATGATTCTTTTGTTGAAGGTAGGCTTCTGTTTGCCATCTTGGAATCTCTATCTGCACGTCTTTTGTATGAACTTGAATGCCCAGTGGTTGATCATGAGCATGTGTTGTAACTTCACTAGGTTGATAGTGAAAATCAACACGGTCCATCGAACGTGGCATATTCACTAGACTCACTTGTTTTTCTGGACGTTCGCTGTTCGTTTTTAAAATTCGGGGGATTGCACCTGTTCCATTCTCAATTCGCATCATTTGATCGCCTTGTTGTGCTGTCCTTGTAATAAACTCGGCTGCTTTTCTTCTTCCACTTGAAAGATACTCTAGGTTTTGTCTTAGAGCAGGTACAAGATTTGCATCGGCAAATGCCTCTGTTTGGTCGATGTGCATTTTTGCAGCTGATTTACTAATTTCAATCAAACCTGCATGCTTTTGGTTTAACAACAAATCTGGATTTTTTTGACGAATTTGCAAATGAGGGCGATTTGAGCGAAGTCCGATATAGGCGCTGGACTGTTGAATGTCTATTGACGGTACTTGCATCTTCTCTCCCCCTACTCACTCTTCTTTTATCTTAAAAAGTCCATTAGTGTCGGTTGAATAATTCTAGCACTTGTTGCTAGAGCTGCGCGATGGACGCTTTCTTGTGTCATCAAATCAATAATCACTTTTTCCATATCGGCATCTTCGTTATCAGACATGATTCGATTTGCAATAACTTCTTGTTCCATTAAACGATTTTCCATCATTTCCACTCGATTTAACCGGGCTCCAAGTTCAGCGCGTTCAGCAACAAAGTTATTTATGTGCCCAAATACCGTATCGACAAAGCTAGTGATATCTTCACCACTCGTAGTTTCATCTTGCAAAGCAGCTTCTAGATCTTTGAGATCATTAAATAGTTCATTATTAAAAACGTTCTCTGGATTGATATTAACTTGAACGGATACCCCTTTTAATAACTCCACCTCAACTGGCTGAGAGTTGGTCGATACGACACCATCTTGTACAGGGGCCGTTGTCGTATTTGTTCCGTTAAAAATATATTTATTGCTATTTTTAGAATTAGCAATTGCTTCTAAATGCTCACGAAGCTGCATAATTTCTTTTGCAATATTGCCACGTTCTTCTGGATTATAAGAGTCATTAGCAGCTTGTGTTGCTAATTCACGAATACGTACAAGAGCTTGTGTTCCTTGGTCCAATGCCGTATCGGTCGTATCCATCCAATTGTATACTTCACCGATATTCCGTTTGAACTGTTCAACTTCTGTGACTTGCGTCCGGTAACGCATCCCTTTCATTGCTACAACTGGATCTTGTGAAGCTCTTGTTATTTTCTTCCCACTTGCTAATTGATCTTGAATCGTTCCTAACCGTTCATAACCTTGGCTAATATGTCTTAATGAGCTCTGCGATAGCATCATTTGTGTCACTCGCATATAGGTTCACCTATCTTTCTTACCTGCCGACTACGCCCATACCGTTAATGATACGCTCTAGCATTTCATCGACCATTGTAATATTTCTTGCAGCAGCATTGTAGGCATGCTGATACTGAATCATCATCGTCATTTCTTCATCAAGGGAAACATTACTTACAGATTGTCTGCGATAATCTACACTCTCACGCAATGCTTCATTGCTCGCTAACATTCGTCCGGCCTCAGATGTATCAACAGCCATTTGACCTATAACTCCTTGATAGAAGCTACTTATGGTAGCTGTCTCATCCCCAAACGCTAGCGTCAAGTCTTTGACATCTGCTAATCGCTTCGCATTACTTCCGTCACCAGCAAAGGCTCTTGGTGCCCCTTCAATAAAGTTAGCGTCATTTCCATAGAAAGCTAGAATATCTGTATAATACGTATCACTAAATGGTGCATTTAACAAATCTTGATACTGTTGTCTTTGCTGTTCTACAATTGCGTCTGTATTAAGGCCACTTGCTGCAATATTATTTAAACTTGATTGGATATTGTTATGGATTTTCATTTGGCTTGCAGCACCTTCGCCATCTGCAGTTGTTGTTCCAAGATCAAAGAATAGTCCACCTAAGGAAACAGACCCATCTGATGCAGGCAGTGTAAACCCAATTTGATGAGTTTGATTCACTTCGTTTGCAAACGCAAACGCCATATCATCTAGGTTTTTTAGCATGTCCGGATAGAGCCCGATAATATTTCCGTTGTTATCAGCGTATCCATATGCAGAAATTAAAGCTTTCATTTCACCACGAGGTATGGTCTCTAAATCAATTGTTGCCACTGGATCCCCATCAACCGTTGTTACTGTCATTCCATTTACGTAATTACCGTCAGTGCCATAAGATAAATTAAATTTCTTTGTGGGTTCTTCTCCCAAACCATCGACTAGCTTAATAGGAGCTCCATTTGATTCGAGTGGAGTCCCTTTATCGTCCACTAGTGTAACTGTCACAGCTCCTTCTGCAGCAGGATTCGGCTGCCCTTTGCTCTTTTCTCGTTCGACACTAATATTAACGATACGTGATAACTCATCAAGCAAGCGATCCTGCTCATCATAAAGATCATTTGTCACATATCCATGAGGTTCTGTTTCACGAATTTGTTGATTCACGCCTTCTAATCGTTGTAAAATCGCATTTACCTCATTTTGCGTCACGTTAATTTCATTACGGTAATCGTTTTGAATCGCTGTTAGGGAATCATTCATGAAGTTAAACGTTTCAGAAACTGCGACGGCCCTCTGACGCACGACTGAACGAGCACCTGCGTCTTCAGGATCAACTGTAAGGTCTTGAAGAGCCATCCAAAACATATCAATTTGCCTGCTTAATCCTTGTTCTGATGGCTCATTTAAGATATCTTCCATTTTCTCAAGAGCCTTAAATTGCGCATCCCAAAAGCCAACTTTGTTGTTTTCATTTCGATACTGTATATCAAGAAAACTTTCACGTACACGTTGGATCGAACCTGCTTCTACTCCTGTACCGATATGACCTGGAATACGTGGGGCATTTCGTCCGATTGCTGGGTAAGGCTCTGTTTGGCTAAAATTCACTCGCTGCCTAGTGTATCCAGGTGTATTGGCATTCGCTATATTATGTCCGGTTGTATGAAGTGCGTATTGTTGTGTCATCATCGCACGTCTTGCTGTTTCTAATCCGTGGAACGTTGATTGCATTGGGTGGATCCTCCGTTTCTTTTACGCTTTTGAATCAAAAAGCGAATGAGCGCCTCCTATTGGCCTCTCGTCGCGCTCCTTTGGGTTGTAACTTATATCTTCTTTGTTCGGCATCATTAAATCTAGAGAGAGGTTCACAAACCGCAACGATTCTTCAATAAGAGATTGATTAAGTTCGTTTTGTTTTTTCAGTTCCACAACCAACTTGACCAGTTTATTTTGCAGCTCATTTAATTGATTTCCCTCAACATCAGTTGCATAGTTTTTAATATCGGACAACGTTGCGTCTTCTTTTACCTCTCCCTTTTCGACTAAAAAGGTTCTTACCACTTTTGTTCGGAGTATTTCGGTTGTTTGCAATTTATGAGCTAGCTTCGACTCTTCACGAACAAGTTTCTCTAGAGCTTTAATATCGCCTTTTTTAATCGGTTCAACTTTTTGAATGGCTATGTCTATTAATGCTTCGTGAATTTCAAGTAAACGTTCAATTAACTGTGTGATTGCTACGATTGACATACCCATCCTCCTCAAATTTTTTACTCATTCCAATACTCATAAAACTTATTCGCTACTGCTTGTGCATCGACCCTATATTCACCAGCTTCTATTTTTTTCTTTAGAGCTTCGATTTTCTCACTACGTTCCTGCTCTATTTTCGTCCCTTGTTGCATTTGCATTGCTTCCGATGAGATCTCAACTTTATCTCGCTTTGCAGAAACATTAGCTGTACTTTCCATTTTATCAATTTGCTTTCTATAGGGATTTTGTTGGACAGATTGATACGGGTTGATTTTCATAAAATCACACCTCTCCTTTCTTTATATTCTAAGCTATTTAAAAGGCGGACAAGCCTATGTTCTAAAAGCGCTCCGCCCCTGGTATTGCTTCCTTTTGCTCTTATATCGGCACATTTGTCCGTTTTGTTAACTACTTTTTAGTAAATCGTTCATTTAATGAATGATACGTACTGCCTACTGAACGTTCCTTGCGCTTAGCATCAGCTTTTCGAAGATCAAATTCCTTTTCCTTATCGGCCTTTTCTAGACCTCCTGCAATATTTGTTCTGCAGTTAGTACAAATCCGACCTTCTTGGATCATATCCCCACATGATTCACACGGGTACCCTAAATTTGGAAATTGCGAAACTAATAATCGACCTTCTCGAACAAACTGGTGAATCTGTTCAAGTGGTACTTCTGTTTCTTCATGTACTTCGCGAATGGATGCCATTCTGTTTGCTTTTCGCCTCATAAACTTTGAGACCTTTTCAAAATTCTCTTCTTGCTCTTTATAACAGTGCTGACAAATTGATCGCAAAGCCTTAACAAAGATCTGCCCACATTTCGGGCAATTCTCTACATTTTTCATCGAATCTCCCCCCTAAACTCATTATAGCGAAACCCTAAGAGCTTGTCAGTCAGCTAAAGAAAAACAACACTTTATCTCGCTATTGTCATAGAGGCTACTTTGTTCGCTCCTTTTTCCTTTAACACACGTGCTGCCTGTCTTACTGTTGTTCCTGTCGTATACACGTCATCAACAAGTAGAAGGTTACGCCCTTTTACATGCGTCTCATTTTTGACGAGAAAGGGAGTTTGAGCCATCTGCTTTATTCTTTCCTTACGATTCTTCTTGCTTTGCTTTTCACCTGAAGTCCTGATTAACATTGATTGATCTTCTGCCCAACCTTCTAGTAGTAAACTCGCTTGGTTAAACCCTCTTGCAACAAGACGCTCTTCACTTAATGGCATCGCAACGGGTGTATACGTAATGAACTGTTCACGATAAATTCGTGCTAATTTCTCAGCAAAAAAGCTTGCAATGATCGCATCACCACGAAACTTAAATGTTGCAATCCATTCCTTCAAAAAAGTATTGTATTCATAAAGCGAGACATTCCGTTCAAGCAAACCGGCGCATGTTGCATTCTCCTCCCATCTCCAACAGTCTAAGCACATATTATCCTTTACATAAGACGAGTGAAGTTGAGAAAGACCACGCGAACACATGGAACAACGTGTACCTTCAATTTTTACTAACTGAGTTTCACATCTGTTACAAAGAGTAGAAGGTTGCTCAACAAGGAATATCCTTCTCCAGCCTGCTTGCTCATAAAATTTCTCATGGCACGCCAAACATCGTTTCATTTAAATCCACCTTCTTTATTCATGTTCTCTATATGGACTTTTGCAGCTCTCATTGCTTGCGAGATTCCGTAATGAAAGAAAACGATGTCCCCTGTTGGCGCTTCAGCTTTTCGACCAACCCGTCCGGCAATTTGGACAAGAGCAGCTTCTGTAAACACATCATTTTCAGCTCCAAGTACGGCCACCTGAACATCCGAAAATGTAACACCACGTTCAAGAATCGTTGTTGTGACCATCAGGGATATTTTTTTATCTCGAAAGGCTTGCACGGCCTCGTGTCGATTAGGATCAGCCGAATGGGTTGAAGCATGCGCGATGGAATTTGCAGTTAGTCGTTTTGACACTTGCGCGAGGAGCGAAATGGAAGGTACAAATAAAAGCATTTGTTTTTTGCTTGAGATCTTTTCCTGAATCCACGTCAATACGTTTCGCGATAGTTTATCGCTCGCTAACTTCTTTTGCCAGTTACCTATCCATGAAAAACGTGGTACAGGTAGGGGATGTCCGTGAAACCGTTTTGGAATTTTGATGATCGTGACGTCTTTTCTCTTTTGAAGTGCTAAAGACGGTGTGGCACTTAAATAAATTGTTGAAGCTGATTGAGTTTTCGCTTGGGTAACTGCATATTGAAGGCTTTCATCAAAGGTATAGGGGAAGGCATCGACTTCATCGATAATCATGACATCAATCGCTTTATAAAAACGCATCGCTTGATGAGTCGTCGCAAGAACAAGCTGGGCATCCGGCAAACGATTTTTACTACCACCGTATAAAGAAGTTAGGGTAATCTGTGGAAAGCTTGCAGCAAGACGTGGGTGTAGTTCTTTCACCACATCAGTACGAGGGGTGGCGATCATCACTCTTTTGCCTTGCGAAAAGGCATCCTCTAACCCTTTGAACAACACCTCTGTTTTTCCTGCGCCACAAACAGCCCAGATTAGTAGCTCTTGCTGAGTACTAATCGCCTGCCTGACTGCTGCCGATGCTTTTTCCTGTCCTGGAGAGAGCTCACCGTTCCAGTGCAAACTATTCGCAATTTTGGGAGGGGGAAGTTGTGGTCCGTTCCAGCTATATAACATTTGACAACTACTAACCTTCCCTAAAGATAAACAGTGGCGACAATAGGAACAACTCTTCTTGCAGCGTGCACATCTGTGTTCTCCAAATAAGGTTAAGTCATCATTTCCACACCTTCTACAAATGAGGCTTCGACCATTTTGTTGAATGCCTGGTTCTACCTTGAGAGCGTTAGCATGGAGTGCAACTTTCATCAGTTCTTCTGGGAATGAGATTTCAGAGCGAAGGAGTCGTTTTCCTTGTAAGTGTTGAGCTAAGGTCTCGAGTTGAGAGGACATGTTCAAGCGGGGCACCTCACTTTGTAAGTTTTAAAAGAAAAAGCATGGCATCAATTCTCATGATGACACGCTCGTTGTAGAGTATTAATTATGATAATTTCTTATGCCAACCTAAGCCGAGGCTACCAGCACCTAGATGCGTTCCAATAACTGGCCCGAAGTAGCTTATATCAACTGTTACATTATCAAATCGTTCTTTGACAGTTGCAGCTAATTTCTCTGCTCCTTCTGCATTGTTAGCATGAATAACTGTAGCGATAAATTCGCCACCTTTGCTTGTATCTTCTTCAAGTAAAGTGAGAATACGTGCTAATGCTTTCTTCTCCGTTCTTACTTTTTCAAAAGGAACAATTTTGCCTTCCTCAAAGTGAAGAATCGGTTTGATTTTCAGGAGATTACCGACAACAAGCTGCGCACTCGAAAGTCTCCCCCCACGATGTAAGTGGTTTAAATCATCGACCATAAAATAGGCTCTTAGCACTTTTTTTAATTCTGTTAATGTCTTAATAATCGCATCTGCATCGGCACCTGCATTGGCCATTTTCGCTGCTTCCATAACATAATACCCTTGAGGAGAACAGCTAACTTCCGAATCAAAGCCAATGACTTCAATGCCTTCAACCATCTCACCTGCACTGACAGCTGATTGATACGTGCCACTGATCTCACTCGATAAGTGGATTGTGACAACTTGTTTGTACCCTTCCTTTGCAAGACGCTCAAATAATGTAACAAACTCACCAATCGCTGGTTGAGATGTTGTTGGGAGCTTTGCCGCCGAGCTCATTTCCTCATAAAACTCCTCTGTTGTAAAATCAATCTCTTCACGATATGATTCTACCCCAAACACTACATTTAAAGGCACCATCTCAATCGACAATTCGTCACGAAGCTCTTTAGGTAAATAGGCTGTACTATCTGTTACAACAGCAACACTCTTATTCATAAATAAGTCCTCACTTCTTTTATTTCAAGTCGCTTTAAAACTTATAGTAATACTTTACATGGAAACGTACTAGCTTTCAAGCATTGAGCTTATTAGTTTTTGGATTCTCACAACTTCACATATACTTAAAACATTCATATATTGCTCACTCTAATAACGAATTAGAGCGTACGAATACCTTACTATGAACTCCATCTTTTTCCCTACAAAAAAAGAGAGAAATCATCATCTTAATTTCTCTCTTTCCTCGTTATCGCACTATGACATATCCTTTTTTGATCGCTTCAACAACCGCTTGTGTCCGGTCATTTACACTCATTTTTTGTAAAATATTACTTACATGGTTCTTAACGGTCTTCTCACTAATATAAAGTGTTTCGCCAATTGTACGGTTGCTTTGACCATCCGTCATTAATTGCAACACTTCACATTCACGGCGAGTTAAGATATGCAATGGTTTGCGATATTCAACTTCTCTAAATCCAATTGATTCTTCATGAAGGTCGTCCTCTGTTGCTAGACGTCGGTATTCATTGATCAAATTATGGGTCACTTTCGGGTGGATATACGCCCCACCTGATGCGACAACTTTCACAGCTTCTATTAACGCCGAAGCGTCCATTTCCTTTAATAAGTATCCTGATGCTCCGGTTTTTAATACGTGTGTCACATATGACTCATCATCATGAATCGATAAAATAAGCACCTTAGAATGTGGGAAAGATTCAATTAACTCTTTTGTTGCTTCTACACCATTCATTTGTGGCATATTTATATCCATAAGAATTACATCTGGACGGAAAGTTTTGACAAGCTCTAGCGCTTGTGAACCGTCTTGTCCATCTGCAACCACTTCAAACTCAGGCTCCATTGCTAAGATTCGCTTAACTCCCTCACGAAATAATTGATGGTCATCAATTATGACGATCTTAATCTTCTCTTTTTGCTCTTCACTCATCATTTTTCACCTCTCCACGGACAAGAATTCAAGACTCTATCATTTCGTTATTTTTTAAGATTCGATCGGAATGCCAATCATTACAAGCGTTCCGCTTCCCAATTTTGAGTCAATTTTCAACTCGCCCTTTAACATGTTGACTCTTTCCTTCATGCCTATTAAACCAAAAGAACCTTCTTTTTTAGTAGATGGGTCAAACCCTTTTCCATCATCTTTAATTATCATTATAACCTTGTTTTTCTTTATTTCAATTTTCACTTGAATTTCTGTAGGCTCACCATGCTTATGGGCATTTTGTACTGATTCTTGCACAAGTCGGAACAAAGCAACTTCGTATTGTTGAGGTAACCTCTGTTCTTTTCCAAAGTGATGAAACACCACTGTTACCTTATTATGTTGCTCAAAAGTCTTTAAATATTTAGCCAAAGTTGGAATCAATCCCAGGTCATCAAGCGCCATCGGTCTCAAATCGTATATAATTCTCCTCACTTCCGCAAGTGAAGAAATAACCATTTTTCGCATATCTCTAATCTCAATAAGTGCTTCTTCTATGCCTTTTTCTTTATAAATTCGTTCGATTAGCTCAGAACGTAGCATCACATTTGCCATCATTTGAGCAGGACCATCATGAATTTCTCTTGAGATTTTCTTACGTTCTTCTTCTTGGGCTTCGATGATTTGTAAGCCAAATGCTTGTTTTTCTTTGGCGTCTTCAATCACACCTGTCAGTTGTTTAATATCACTTGATAAAAATTTATAAACAACAGACATTTGCCCAGCAAGATGCTCTGCACGCTTAACCGTATCACTCAAATTAACAAGTCGTCTTTCAATGTGATCACGCTTCTCTCGCAGTTGAATTTCCTCTTGTTTTAACACTGCCAGTTGAATTTGAAAATTATTTGCTTTTTCATACGCTGCACGAACTTCTTCATTTGAATATTTATCAAACGCTTTGCTAACCTCAACTAACCGGCTGCGAGCAAGACGCGAATACATTTGTGTTTGATCTGTTTTTTCGATGATCGTCGCTACTTTTATACGAATTTCAGTTAACTCTTTTTCAAGTGTATGGAGCTCATTCCGTGACTGTTCTTCTATTTCAAATATTTGCTCGCGACTTTGGCCGACGGTGTCCAACGTCTGCTCAATAATTCCATCTAATATTTTTATATCTGTCATGCCTTCACCAATCCTCGGTTAAAGATAAAGCGATACATTTGCTAAGTAAAATAGAATTCGCTATCCTAATTTTACAACATCTTGCCCAAAATAGCGCTTAAATCTTCGCATTTAAGAAATTGGTAATAATTGGTCATTTATAGAAGCGTAGTCACTGCGACAAAATGTATCTTACCATAGCTTTATTACATAGACATTTCTCATATTTGTAAAACTATGAAAAAGGAGTAGTTAATTAATGGCACTAGCAACCTATCATACAGTTAAAGGACCTGGGGAACACGAAATTGTTATTCAAAAATCTAGATTTATCGCTTTCTTTGATAGAGTCGAAACCGAAGAAGAAGCACAAAGTTTTATAGAAAAGATTAAGAAGCAACACTGGAACGCCACTCATAACTGCTCAGCCTATTTAATTGGTGAACGCGATGAGATCCAAAAGGCCAACGATGATGGTGAACCTAGTGGAACAGCAGGCGTTCCAATGCTTGAGGTGTTAAAAAAGCGTGGGCTCAAAGATACCGTTGTCGTTGTCACTCGCTATTTCGGTGGAATTAAACTTGGAGCAGGTGGTTTAATTCGCGCATACGGAGGCGCTGTAAGTGAAGGCTTAAATGAAGTTGGCGTTGTGCGCCGTTCATTAGTGCAAGTCATTCATACGGAAGTTGACTATCACTGGCTCGGAAAAGTAGAGCATGCTTTGAGAGAATCACCTTATCAAATGAAAGGCATTGAATACCTTGAACAAGTCGATGTGCAAACATATGTCGAAGTAGATGAGATCGAAGCTTTCGAAGAGTGGATGACGAACATTACGAATGGCCAAGCTGTGATTAAACGAGGGGATGAGACATATTTGGAGGTCGATGTGGAATAGATTGAGTTCAGGTGCTGATCGGTTTTACTCGGGTTATTGATCGACCTCTTTTTCCGGGCAGTTGCCGGTGGGGGCCGGCGACTCCTGTCGGGGGCCGGCTGGCTCACTTATTCCGGCTGATTCCCGGTAGTTTCCGGCCTCTTTTTCTCTGATTTCGGCCGGTCCTCTCCTCTTTCCGGCGGCTTACTTACTGATTCCGGCCACTCTCCTCCGACTCCAACTCACTCCTTTTTAAGCGTTCCTCCACTCCTCTTTAAATTCGAAATGTCATACATTCTTGCTTTCGTAGAGCCTTCAAACGAACAGCTAACTTTTGTTAGTATTTTCTTAGCGACGCTTTCCGAGGATAAATGTAGAAAGTCTCTTGCTTCTTTATTATTAATATTTGTTTTTATTAGTAAGGCATAATCTTTTAAGGCTGCAAGATGGGCATCGCGATGTTTTTCAGAACACCTTCTGCAATGCCAGCCACCATACATTCTTTTTAAAGGGAGGAGGTTACAAACTGGACATTGAACACCTGTGCGAATCTCTTTCAGTGAAATTTGATATTTTTCTAGTAGACGTGGATCTGAGGGTGTATGGCGTTGTTTCAAGTGTTCAACTAATCTCTTTACTTCAGCTTTACTCATGAGTTCTTTTTTATATTTCGTATTTATCTGATTGATTTTTTCTGGGAGGGCATCGCGATGAATAACACGTTGAGAGATGGTCCGGTGTTCTGGAGAGGAACGAATAAAAGAAAATGGGTTACTTATGACTACTAACGTCTCTATTGGAATGGAGGGATACTTCATTTTAGTAAAAAATTGTTTCAGTAATACTTCTAATCTCTGCACTTGCAAGATCGGATCAGGAAACACCTCCTCAATCCCATCCTTCATTCGTATCAACTGTTGAAAGTCCCGGTCAAAGAATAATTGACCACTTATGTTTTTGACTTCTATAATGAGGATAAACTTATTGGTAATGACTAATGTATCGATTTGAAAATAGTGAGGGTCTTCGTAAAGTCTTAGGTCATGTAAGAGGAAATAGTGCTTTTCTGGCAGGAAGCTTAGTGGATAATCAATCGAATATTCGCCCTGATGGCCGGCTTGTCTTTTTGCAAGATCCTGTTGAATGTCGCTCACTTTTAGGTGAGCTGGTGGCAAGCGACGAAGGAGGGCTTGGAGCTTTTCAATCATTAGTGGCATTTCACGTTTTTTAGCAATCATGTCATCCCCCCTATTTATTGTTTTTTATTATATACGGCAAAATAATCGAGAATCCTCCTATTGAAAGGATGTTAAAAATGAATCACACATTGCATATCAAAACGAAAGCTCGTGATCAGATGATTGAAATTACAGAGGAAATCAAGCAATTCATTCGAACCAACCAAATCAACGAAGGGATCGTTATTGTCTCTTCGCTTCACACGACTGCAGGCATTACGATAAATGAAAATGCTGACCCTGATGTTAAAACGGACATGCTGAGACGCTTTGATGAAGTTTATCCGTGGCACCATGAGTTAGATCAACATATGGAAGGCAACACGGCTGCTCATATGAAAACAAGTACGGTCGGACATGCTCAGACAGTTATCATTTCAGATGGAAGACTTATTCTCGGAACATGGCAGGGTGTTTATTTTTGTGAATTTGACGGACCCCGAAACAGAAAAGTATTTCTAAAAGTACTAGAGGGGTAATAATAATAAAAGAGGATAGAGGAGCTACTAAGTAAAGGCCACAATGCCTTAATTTAGTAGCTTCTTCCATAGAAAAATAGCAATTCAACCGCTCACCCATAAATATCATATTACAATTGTCACGTTTTCCAGAAATCTTCTTATTTACTAATCTATAATTTTTCGATAAGATGAAGGAGTATGTTGAATATTGTCAAAAAAACTTATCATCTTAGATTTTAAATTATATATTTCTATTAAAAAAGTGAGGTTGAATAATGACTCAAAGTAGGGTGAAACGTAGAAGAAAGAGTAAGAAAAGTATTTTGCGTGTTTTTTTACTGTTTGGTCTAGTCACACTTCTAGCATTTGGTGGAGGTGTTGGTTATTTAATTTATAAAATTTCAAATGTTACTGCTAATACACAACTAGAACTTGATCGTGGTGAAAAATCTGAAAGACGTGATGTTGCAGTTAGTCCAGGGAAAGATAATATTTCCATTTTGTTCTTAGGTGTAGATTCACGAGACAGTGATCTTAGAGGGCGAACCGATGCAATGTTGCTAGCAACGTTCAACCGCGATGATTCTAGCATAAAACTTTTGAGTATTCCAAGGGATACACTTGTTGATATTCCGGGAAGACTAAATGCCGATAAAATCAATCACGCACACGCTTTTGGTGGCCTTGATCTTACCATTAGTACAGTCGAGGAGTTTTTAGATATTCCGGTTGATTACTATGCTACGTTGAACTTCGATGCCTTCATGGAAATCATTGATGCTTTTGGCGGTGTTGAAGTAGAAGTTCCATTTACGTTCACAGAACAAAATAGTGATGGAAGACTTGATAAGATTGAAATCCAAGAAGGCTGGCAAACTCTTGACGGTGAAGAAGCATTAGCTTACGTAAGGATGAGAAAGAAAGATCCACTTGGCGACATTGGTCGAGGGATGCGCCAACAGCAAGTTATGCAAGCACTTATTGAAAAAGCAGCTTCCTTCTCTTCTATTACAAGATATGGAGACGTTCTAGATAGCATCGAGCAATACATGCATACGAATCTAACTTTCGGAAATATGATTGCTCTACACTCTTATGCGAATTCATTAAATAATATCGAAGCGATTAACTTGAAAGGAAATAACGCTACAATTAACGGTGTCTATTACTACCAAGTAACAGATCAATCAAGGCATGAAATTTCAACAACATTACAAAGACATTTAGGATTACTTCCAGATGCACCAGATGTAGTCGAAACTCTAGAAACGGAGCCAGAACCTGAAACTGCTTTACAATAGAATATGCAAAAGAGGGTAACGATCTAATCGATTCGTTACCCTTTTTTTCGTTTCATTTCTTGTCCAACATCGCTAATCGTTTGACCGCGTCGATAATCGGTCTCCTACTATTGCCGATTAATCCAATCGTTTCAGCGTACAGTTGGATACTCGTAATTAAGACAGCAATGATGATAAAAGACGTCACTAACGTAGCATTCGTAAACAAAATTGCTAGTGCACCAAAAATAATACTAAAGCCGTACACAATCAAAACGGTTTGTCGATGGCTATAGCCTAATGCAAGCAAGCAATGATGTAAATGACCTTTATCCGGACTCATAATATTTTGCTTATTAAGAAAACGTCTCACCATCGCAAAGACTGTATCTGATATTGGGACAGCCAATATGATAACTGGTACAAGCAAACTGAAAACCGTTACACTTTTGAATAAACCAAGGAGAGAGATAATTGCAATGGAATAGCCCAAAAATAATGAACCGGCATCACCCATAAATACTTTCGCTGGATGAAAATTAAAAATTAAAAATCCCAATGTACTCGCAATCAGTACTACCGATAATGCTATTGTTGTTAAATGCGAATAGGAATCAAGGATAGCCATTACGAGAATCGTGATGATTGCAATTGTCGCTACTCCCCCAGCAAGCCCGTCTAAGCCATCAATTAAATTAATTGAATTGGTGATGCCAACGATCCATAAAATCGTGATCAAGTAGCTAAATACCCCAAATTCAAATTGCCCACTAAACGGAAGTGTGACAAACGGGATATTCAATCCTGATGAAACGACAATGACAGCAGCAAGCAGTTGAGCTGAAAATTTTGTTTTCGCGTCCAACGTATACTTATCATCAAGTATTCCCGTGACGACAACGACAAGCGCTCCAAATGCTATGCTTATCAAATATTCATTTTCAGGACGAATGACAAGTAGCCCTGCTACAGCCCCTAATATAATAGCAATACCACCAAGACGTGGCATTGTACATTTATGGATTTTTCTTTCATTTAGTTCATCAACAAACCCATATTTGTTGGCAAACCAAATGACTAGTGGCATTGAAGAAACCGAAACAAGAAGTGAAACGAAAAAGGCAGTTACATACATCAATGGAATCTCCACATAGTCCACCCACTTCTACATATAAGTTGCACCCAAGCAAATGTAATCAATACGAAATCAGTTTTATTATTCACTACTTTTGTAAATATTAAACGAAAAGAAGGAAAGTATCGTTTGTCTTTTATACAAAAAAAAGAGAGCAGCTAATCTGCATCTCTTCTTTAAGATATTATCGAACTTCTTTGCTTTCTTGTAAAACAGTATTCACACTTTTTGCATCTGCTTGTTCACCATCTGCTTTTGCCTTATTGATTACAACTAGTATCGTACGCAAGATGATAACCATATCAAGCCAGAGCGAATAATTCCGGATGTAATGTAAATCAAATTTCAACTTATCATTCATATCCGTTGTATAGTTCCCCATGATTTGAGCATAGCCTGTAATACCGGGCTTGACCGCACAACGAGCTTTAAACCAAATGTTTTGCCTTTGGAAGTTTTCAGCAAAGAAAAAACGTTCAGGACGAGGTCCTACAATTGACATTTCACCTTTTAACACATTGAGTAATTGTGGTAACTCATCAATACGTGTTAGACGAATGAAATTCCCAATTTTGGTAATACGCTCATCATTATTTTTAGCAAGTGTTGGTCCCGTTTCACTTTCTGCATTTTCTCTCATCGAACGGAACTTCAAAATATTAAACGGCTTGTTGTTTTTTCCTAAACGTTCTTGTTTAAAGAATACACTTCCACCATCATCTAACTTAATGAGAAGTGCTGTAACAAGCATAACCGGTGACGTCATCACTAACAATAGTAATGAAAAGACAATGTCAAACAGCCTTTTCCCTAGCAAGTAAACACCATTAATATAAAATGGCTTTACTTGAAGCAACATCGTATCGTTTAATGTTGCAATAGAGGATTTCATTAATAATAATTCACTAACTGTAGGCAATACATAGATATTTTTGTTTTTTCTCATACCAAGATACATGACTTCATTTTTCACTTTTGTGCTCACTGATGAACTGATAAAGACAATATCATAGTTAGCAAGTTTCGCTTTCATTTCTCTGTAAGACGTTTTCATATCAATAAAATCAACATCTTCTTGTTTTTTGATTAGTGTTTTAATATTATCCTTGATTGTCGAGTACTCACTTTGAGCACCGATAATAAGCGCTTTCCCCTTTTTGATTTGGTTTGCTTTAATAACTATGGATTTCCACGCAAACAAAAACATAAAGATGAACGCATGTGCTAAGAAAATAACTGAACGTGGTAGAGAAAATTCTCGGAATAAAAACGATAGAGCAATCGTTAACACCATAATAAATAGTGATGCAACCACTAATTTACGAACGAGATCGAGAAAATCATGCTGCACCAATCGTTCTAACTCAAAAACAATGATAAAAAAAACGCCAATTAATAATATCCATGGCAGTAAGTTGACAAAAGAATCTATATTACGTTGTTCAATTAATGTGTATTGTGAAGCTATCCAGAAAGAAGCTACATATGCAAAAAAGATTAATATAATATCGACTAATACGACAGATACTCTTAAAAATCGATTTGGATTGATATTTGGCATCATAAATCTCCTATTTTTTTAGTCTATTGAAAGTCTAACATATACACCAATAGTTTCAAAGGAACATTTTCGCACCATTTTGTGAAAATCATTGTTAGAGTCAATATGAGCCCACACTTCAGAGTTTTTTCGTAATGATCATCAGAAATCATTGTACCTGTACTTCAACTCACATTGCAAGTTGAAGTTTTTGACAAAATGCGACTTCACCACATCTCAACGCTTTCAGAATATTTCTCTATACAATTAAAAATACATTTAAATAGGTTTTTTCATATTTTTAGACAATTACATTCAAAAAGGAGCGTACGAATGCTATCGTACGCTCCTACCATCTTACTTATACCTTACAATATCAAAATGTAAAGATGGATTATCTAATTGATTATATAGGTTCTTAATAGCAGGAACTTGTTTCACTGCCCACCCCATATCGGTTGCATATTGAGGGAATCCTGGGTTAGCTGGGTTCCATCTCATTTTATACAATGTGTTTTGGTTATATGAATTATGAATGTAACGTTCTCCAATAAATTTAGCTCCACCAATAATGGCAGCTTCTGGTGTAAACCATCCTTGTCTATAGGCATGGATCGCACCTTGATTATATGGATCACTGTCAATAGCGTTAATACCAAACATATTATACGTTGTTCGAATATTTTTTAGACTACTTCTATTGCTGCTAGTGACTACTACAGGATTTCCGTTGCCATTCTCGCCAACTTCGATACCTGTTGCTAGCCTAGAAGAACCATGACCTGTCTCTAAAATCGCATGTGAAATGAGATATACTTCATTCACTCTATGTTGTCTTCCTCCATCAATAAATGCTTGTCCTAAGCCATGTAATGATCCTTTCCCTTCAAGCAAACCATTTAGCTGCGAAGCTGAAACGCCAGCACTTGAAGATAAAACTAGATGTTGGAATTGATCATTTTTGCTTGGGTCAACATAATCGCGTAAATCAGATTCTTTTGCATTTCTCCAAGTACCAAAGTTAATCTCATGCCATGAAGAACCTGGATTCGTGATTGTTACCTGTCTTCCACTTGGTACAGTCGCGAAAATATGACTGTTCGTGCTCGCACTTTCACGAATGTGTACTCTGCTTGTTGTTGTACCTGTAACCCCTACTAACGAGCTATGAACATATAATGTACTACCATTATACCTAATTTCATACCAAAGCGTACTACCAGCATGACTGTCTCCAGTTACCTCATCAAGTATCGTAACTTTTGTATTTCTAGGAACATTGGCCCCAATACTACTTGATAGTGAAGCTGATGTACGTAAATTAACCCCGTTACCAGAAATAACTGCATCGTCATTAATTCTCACATGTGAAGCAGAAACAAAAGCTGGATCATTTCTGTATCTGTCCGTTTGTGCTGGAGGATTTAAAGATAATTGCGTTTGGATTGCTTGGTTAAGCGTTACGCTTGCTTGCATGTACGTCATTTTTTCACTAGGTGAGGCTGCCTCTTCTAGCTTTTCTAGTGTTATATCATCTGCTATACCACTAACTGGCAGTCCGTACGCTCTTTGAAATTCTTTCACACGCTGTTCTGTGAAATTACCGAAGTAATCGGTAACCAGAATACCTCCAAAACCAATAGAGTTTAGATTTTGTTTTAGTTTAATAGTATCTGAGTGGCTTCTTCCCAGCTGAAGTGGGCTTGCCAAAATCGTTGAGATCTTCTGGAGAGTGGCAGGATTCGCAACCCCAGTTGTAGGTAAGCCAAAATGTTCTTGGAACTCACGAACACGTTGCTCTGTAAAGTTACCGTACAAATTGGTCTCAAGAATACCATTAAACCCTAAACGATTTAGGTTCTGCTTGAGCGTGATAATTTCATCATGACGATCGCCATTTGTAAACGTTAATGTTAAGGCATTGATTTTCTCTCTTGTAAGAGGATCAACCATCCCCGTCACTGGTAGCCCCTGGTCTCTTTGGAACTCTTTTATCCGCTGTTCTGTAAATGATCCAAAGTTCTCCGTTACTAAAATGCCACCATAACCACTATTATTAAGAATTTCTTTAATTCCAATTAAATCAGTATGACTGTCCCCGCGTTTAAGCGAGCTTGCTAAAATTTCATCAATCTTTTCGAGCGTTTCTTTATCTGCTGCTCCCGTAGTTGCTAGGCCATATTTAGCCTGAAATTCTCTCACGCTCTGAGCAGTCATAGATCCGTAAAGCTCTGTTGGATTATTTGATACAGGGAAACCAAGTAATGCTAAGTCCTCTTTCAATTGAATGACTCTGGGATCTCTCATTCCTTCAAAGAGAATACCCGACGATATGTCTTTAAGCTTGTTCATCGTTTGTTGGTTTGCGATTCCATTTGCCGTTAATCCAAAGTCTTTTTGGAATGCTTTTAACTGAGATTCCGTTTGTGGACCAAAGTATGTTGTGGTGTTACCGGGCACCCTAAAGCCTGCTGCATCTAAATAAATCTTTAGCTGAACAACATCGTCTCGGTACATCCCAATACGTAACGGGCCGTTTGCCAGTTCATTCAACTTTTGTACAGTTGCTTTATCAGCCATGCCTGTTACAGGTAATCGATAAGCTTTTTGGAACTCTTTTACTTTCTCCGTCGTGATTGGTCCATAATACTCTGTTGGATTATTGGATACAGGAAATCCTAAAATCGCTAAATTCTCTTTTAATTGTATAACACTTGAATTACTCAACCCTTGAAAAAGGATATTGTCCGTTAATTCCTCTAACTTATTTAACGTAGCCGGACCTGCGACTCCATCAACCGTTAAACCATAGGCTTCTTGAAACGCCCTAACTTGAGACTCCGTTTGTGGACCGAAGTATGTTGTGGTGTTACCTGGAACGGCAAAACCTACTTTAGCTAAATCTTCTTTCAACTGCACAACATCATCTCGGTACATTCCGTTTTGTAATGGGCCAGTTGCCAACTGATTTAAAAGATCTACAGTAGCTTTATTGGCAATTCCAGTAGACGTAAGGCCGTTAGCAGCTTGAAATTCAGCCACCTTTTCAGTTGTGATTGGTCCATAATATCCAGTTGGATTACTTGATACAGGGAAGCCCACAATCGCTAATTGTTCTTTCAGTTGAATCACTTCAGAATCAGTCATTGAAGAAATCGTTACCTTGCTATTAGCAATCTCTTCAAGTTTATCGAGTGTTGCTTGGCCTGCAATTCCATCTACTGTTAAACGATAGGCCTCTTGGAAAGCTCTCACTTGTTCTTCCGTTAAAGGGCCGAAATAAATAGTTGTATTTCCAGGTACAGTGAATCCAGCTGCATCTAAATTATTTTTCAACTGAACAACGTCTTCCCGGTACATTCCGTTACGCAAAGGACCTGTTGCCAATTCTACTAAACGGTCGAACGTTACCTCATCTGTTTCTCCTGTCGCAGGTAAACCAAAAGCTTCTTGAAATTCCTTTACTTTTTCGGCCGTGATCGGTCCATAATAATCATTTGGATTATTTGAAACCTGGAATCCCATAATCTCTAGGTATACTTTTATATCTACAACCTTAGGATCATTCATTCCTTGCTTTAATACATCCTCAACCTCAGAAACGTTCATTACAGAGACTTCAGCTGCAGTTCCCTCTTCAACTGTTTGCTCTTCTTCTTTTTCTTCCTCTATTTCTTCATCAAGCTTTACTTGTTCTTCTTCCCCTATTTCCTGCTCTGTTGTTTCAGATTCCTCTTCAGGAAACTCTTCATCTTCCTTCGCTTCTTCTAAAATAAACAAGAACAAATCTTCATCTATCGTTCCCGTTACATCAAATTCATAATTCTCCTGCAGAAGTTTTACTTGTTCTTCCATAACTTCATCGTATATATCAATTTCTACATCTAACTCATAACCGAGCACATTTAAGGCTTCCCTTAGTTCTAGTACATCATCACCTTGTGATCCGACTTCTAAAAGGAAAAATTCTTCACTATGCTCCGAATTTGTTGCATGAACCCAGTTTGAAGTTACAGGGACAAATACGACAACCGTTGCCGTTATCCCACATAAGAAAGAATACCTAACATTTTTTAGCATTTACGATCTCCTTTCAATCTACCAATCTACCAAACTTAACTACTATCTCTCAAATAAAAAATTACTCTATTCTCTAAATAAACATAAAATAATTATCAAGTAAATAGTAGTTTTTGTTCTAACTTGTAAAAATACCTATTAATTTGTTAGATCTATAGATAGAATAACTCATTTCAGCACAATTAAAAAATAGTTTTATGTCAAAAGATTAGATATTTTGTAAATGATTTATAACAGAGGAAATTTTATCATGATACATGTAGAATATTGTAGTAGTATGTAGTATGTAGTATGTAGTTAGTTTAGATCTATAATTGAAAGGGGGCTTTATACGTTTGAAACTTACCAATTTAATAGTTTTCATGTTGTTATTTCTTCTAACAATTGGCTTAGGATACAACGAAGCTACTGCACAATCAATCGTGCTAAAAAATGGTGATAGACACCCTGAAGTTGTCACTTTGAAACTAGAATTAGAGAAAGCTGGCTTTAAAGTTTCAGACAACCCTACCGAATTTTTCGGAGGTATTACGGAAAGGAAAGTTAAAGAGTTCCAGCAAGCACATGGACTAGTAGCTGACGGCATCGCGGGGCCAGCTACTTTTGCTAAATTGAATAACGTCCTTTCCAGCTCCAGTTCGACTATCTTGCGTAACGGTGTTTATGACCAAGCCGTTGTTCAACTCAAGATTGACTTAGACAAAGCTGGGTTCACCGTTCCGGGCAATCAAACTACTTTCTTCGGCTCTCAAACTGAAGCTCAAGTTAAAGCGTTCCAACGCGCTCACGGATTGACGGCTGACGGCATCGCGGGGCCGACTACTCTTAGCAAGTTGGATGACGTCCTTTCCAGTTCTAGCTCCAGTCCATCCGTCTTGCGTAACGGTGTCTATGACCAAGCCGTTGTTCAACTCAAGATTGACTTAGACAAAGCTGGGTTCACTGTTCCGGGCAATCAAACTACTTTCTTCGGCTCGCAAACTGAAGCTCAAGTTAAAGCGTTCCAACGCGCTCACGGATTGACGGCTGACGGCATCGCGGGGCCGACTACTCTTAGCAAGTTGGATGAGGTCCTTTCCAGTTCCAGCTCCAGTCCGACTGTTTTGCGTAACGGTGTCTATGACCAAGCTGTTGTTCAACTTAAGATTGACTTAGACAAAGCTGGGTTCACTGTTCCAGGCAATCAAACTACTTTCTTCGGCTCGCAAACGGAAGCTCAAGTTAAAGCGTTCCAACGCGCTCACGGCTTAACTGCTGACGGCATCGCTGGGCCGGCTACTCTTAGCAAGTTGGATGAAGTCCTTTCCAGTTCTAGCTCCAGTCCATCCGTCTTGCGTAACGGTGTCTATGACCAAGCCGTTGTTCAACTCAAGATGGACTTAGACAAAGCTGGGTTCACTGTTCCGGGCAATCAAACTACTTTCTTCGGCTCGCAAACGGAAACTCAAGTTAAAGCGTTCCAACGCGCTCACGGCTTAACTGCTGACGGCATCGCTGGGCCGGCTACTCTTAGCAAGTTGGATGAAGTCCTTTCCAGTTCTAGCTCCAGTCCATCCGTCTTGCGTAACGGTGTCTATGACCAAGCCGTTGTTCAACTCAAGATTGACTTAGACAAAGCTGGCTTCACTGTGCCCGGCAACCAAACTACTTTCTTCGGTTCTCATACTGAAGCTCAAGTTAAAGCGTTCCAACGCGCTCACGGATTGACGGCTGACGGCATCGCTGGGCCGGCTACTCTTAGCAAATTACAAGAAGTAGTTAATAATCCAGGAAACAACAGCAGGCCACTTCAAGGCAAAAGAATCGTTATTGATGCCGGTCATGGAGGCACAGATCCTGGTGCGATTGGTGTAAATAATTTAAAAGAAAGCGATGTTGTTTTAGATATTGCCAAACGTACAGAAAGTAAGTTGAAAGCAGCAGGAGCAACCGTTATCATGACACGAACAGAAGATGTTACTGTCTCTTTAAATAATCGTGTCAGTATTGGAAATAACTCTAATGCAAGCTCTTTTATCAGCATTCATGCTAACTCTTTTAATAAACAGGCAAGAGGGGTGGAAACGTACTGGAATCGAAACCATACGTCAACACTTAGTAAAGACTTAGCTGAAGAGATTCAAAAAGAGTTAGTATTAGCAATGGAAACAACCGACCGGGGCGTAAAGCATAGTTCGTTTCAAGTTATTACCGGTGTAACAATTCCATCCGTTCTAGTTGAAGCTGGCTTTATCGATAACAGCAGTGACGGTGCAAAATTAGCAAATGCAAACTATCGTGATAGAATTGCCGATGCCATTTCTAAAGGAATTATAGCCCACTATAATAATAGGTAAGTTGATAAACGAAAAGGGTATCTCGATGTGAAAACAGCCTCGAGATACCCTTCTTTCTTATTATCTTGTCACTTCAATTAATTTTCTTCTCGTTTCTGGGTTCGCCACTCCAGTAGGCTGCAAACCAAAAGTTGATTGAAACTCTTGTACTTTTCTCGTTGTAACGGAACCATAGAAATTTGTCGGTTGAGCTGAAACTCTGTAACCAGCTTTCTCTAAATCTAACTTTAATCGAATGACATCTGGCAACCGGTCTCCTTCTTTTAGTGAAACAGTTGTCACTTCAGCAAGTTTATCCCAAGTTGCATTATTCACGGTGCCTGTCACTTGAAGGCCGTAATGAGACTGGAATTCTCTTACTCTTTGAGTTGTCACAGATCCATAAAAATCAGTTGGATTCGCTGATACACGGAAACCTGCTTTCTCCAAATCTACTTTTAATTGGATTACTGCAGGATGATAATCTCCTTGTTTCAATAATGGTTGTGCGATAATTGTCTTTTCCTTAGCTGTTTTCAACTTCTCAAGTGTAGCAACATCAGCGATGCCTGTTACACGTAAACCATTAGCAGCTTGGAACTGACTGATTTTTTCTGCTGTAACAGGGCCGAAGTAATCGTTTGGATTTGATGATACAGGAAAACCTGCTTTCTCTAAATCTCTCTTGAGAGTAACCACTTCAGGGCGACGGTCTCCCAACATTAAATGAATAGCTGCTAATTCACTTAACTTTTGTAAGGTTGACGGTCCGGCAATTCCATCTGCCAGGATTCCGACAGAACGTTGAAACTCTTTTACCTTTGTTGTTGTAATCGAACCAAAAAAGTTTGTTGGATTATCAGATACTTTGAAACCCGCTCTTTCTAAATCTAACTTTAGTTGGACCACTTCAGGAAGACGGTCTCCTTCTTTTAATACTAATCCTTTTTCTTCAATTACTGTATCTTCTTCTTTTTGTAGTTCAATTGGAGCTTGTACTAGGCCGTAACCAAAGTGCTCGTCCCTGCCAGTTGCGCCAAGGTCAATCGCCATATCTTTTAACATCGTTCGATATTGTTGATGAGAAAGGTGAGGATTTGACTCTTTTAATAATGCTAAAGTTCCTGCTATAAACGGAGCGGCCATTGATGTTCCGTTCATGCGAGTGTATTGATTATTTAAATGAGTACTATATATATTTACACCCGGTGCTGCCATTTCAACAGCCGGGCCTGTCGCTGAAAACGACCCTCGTCTATTGTTAACATCAGTAGCCGACACTGCAATAGTTGAGTCAAACCTAGCCGGGTATTCAACTGTATTCCCTGAACCAGTTCCTCTATTCCCAGCAGCGGCTACAACTAATATTCCATTTTGATAAGCACGGTCAACACTGTTTTTAAGCGCTGTTGATTCGTTCGCCGTACCTAAGCTTAAATTAATAATGTCCATTTGATTTTTGATCGCCCAATCAATTCCAGCCACAATATCTGACACAAAGCCCGTGCCGTCTTCATTTAGTACTTTCACAGCATATAACTCTGCATCTGGGGCTACGCCAATAACACCGATTCCATTATCTTTTGCTCCAATGATTCCAGCTACATGAGTGCCATGTCCGTTGTCATCATGAAACGAGTTGGTATATGAGGTGAACACAGCACCTCCTGCAATTGATAAGTCTTCGTGTGCAGCAATGCCTGTGTCAACAACAGCAATTTTAATCCCTTTACCAGTTACATTTGATCCCCAGGCAAGAGGGGCATTTATCTTATCCATACTCCAATCAATCGTTTGCGATTGAATCGAAACAATATGGTCAACTTCAACGGTTAATACATCTTTATGACTTTCCAATTCTTCTATCGCGCTCTCTGAAAGTTCAACTGTAGCAGTAGCAATTTCGTCTAATGAGTTAATGACATCGGCATCCAGCTCTGTCAACAAGTCTTCATTAACGCTGTCTTTAAAGACAACAATCATTTTTTCTTTATGTTCATAATCTTCTGCTGTAACGATCGTATTAGATAACGATAGAACAGCTATCAGAAGCATTAGGATAAACGATCTTTTCATTCTACACCTCATCTGCTTAAATAGGATAAAATGCTATTAGAAGCTAATCTAAATATAGTGGATTACGCTCTAAATGGGAACTAGGAGATTGCTTCCTTTTTATTAATTAATTTCATATATCACGCTCTTTTTATTAAATACATAAAAAACCTTACAAAGTGTTAATACTTTGTAAGGTAAATTTAACTATAATTTTACAGTTTGTCGGCCAAATAAACTCTTGAAAAACATACTAATTCTTCTGAGTGGTTTAGTTAACTTATAAGAGCGACTGTTCCTAATATCTCTTATCCTTCGTTCATAACGATTCTTTTCTTTTTCTATTTGAGTTAATTCTTTTTTCATCATGTTTAGTTCATCTTCTAAATGCTCTAATGTCATTACATTTAGTCTATTCTTAATTTCAAAACCCATTTTAATAGGCTTGTCGTAGACCTCTTCATTAATGATTTCAATATTACCAAGAACAGTATTTTTAGATATACTCTCCATAACTTGCTTAATTATGCTTTCATTTGTTCCAGCAATAATCAACTCAAGATCTAATTTATTAACTTTCTGGACATACCCATTTAAATTGTGAGCTAGGACTATATCACGAATCATAGGTTGTACATCTATATTAAAGGGTCCTTTTATGACATACCTCTTTGCAATAAGTTTTATAGCGGGTATAGGTGCTACTTCTACTTCTATTGAAGACCTACTTTGCAGGGCGTCGGCAATACTTTTAAAATCAAAAAAAACATTGGAGTGTTCAGTATTTATCCCTTTTGTCTCCGGAAAATAATAATCAATAATAGCTTTTGGAATATCTTTAGCTTCTCCCTCTATCGGAAATAAGTGTGACCCAATTCCAGCTTTAGTATTAAGCTCTAATACAACACCACTGCTATAATCGTTATTAACGATCATATCAACCCCACATTGCTCTAAACCTGGTACAGCCTTAACTGCATCTATTGCAATTTGCTTTAGCTTATCCGTCAAATTATCAGTTACATCTATAGGATCTCCACCTGCAGAAACATTACTAATCTTCTTTAGATATACACGTTTACCTGCTTGAGGTATACTTTCCAATGTATATCCTGCCCCCTCTATAGTATTTCTTACAGTTTTATCAATCTTTATAGGCCTAAAATACAAATGTGGTATACGCTTTCTCTCTTTATTTTTAATTCGAATTAATTGTTGTACTGTATTATAACCATCACCTACAATATTGGCTGGTCTTCGATTGGCGGCGCCTAATACTTGATCTCCAAGAACATAAATTCTTATTTCTTCTCCAGTTACAAACCTTTCGACAATTACTTCTGGAAAGTCTAATTCTCTTCGAACATAATCTAAAGCTTCTATGAATTCCTCTTCTGTTTCGATGTTTGCAATTACACCTTTACCTGCACATCCATTTGTCGGTTTTAATACTAGTGGATATGTAAGTGACCTTGAATAAGAAATAATATCTTCATCAGTAGCTTCTTCACTAAACTTCTTTCCTTTGGGTGTAGGAACACCTGCCTTTGTAAGATAATCATTTGTTAAACCTTTATTATCACATATTTCATATGCTAAATCCGAGACTCTATCCCCTTTAGAACTTTGAAATTGATGTACACGTCCATTAAAAGCCAGAGAGTATCTAATCTGTAATTTATTATCCTCGTTATTGTTATAAAACTTCAGTTTTATACCTCGCCTCCATGCTTCTAATGCAATGACATACATGCTTGTTTTTTTTCTACGCGCCTCAAGTGGAACTGCATCGACATAATGTGGCAACCAATTTTTATTCTCCAACATTTATATCCCTCTTTACTTTTTCACTTCTTAAGCTTAATTTCACTCTAATTTTTTTTAAGTTTGCGAAACGGTTTAGTCAATCTCCAAGAAATACTGTTTTCTACTAACCTATATTTATGTTCAAGCATATCATATTTATTTAGGAGAGATTTATAATTTCTATCAAGTTCCTCTTTCTGAGATAATAATTTTTTGTATTTATCCTTTTCTGCTTTACATTCGTTGTCTATTTTAACCGATTTAATTATATTTGTATCTTCTAATTCCTCAAAACCAATATTTACCGATGACTGCCAAATATCCTCTACCACTTTTTTTATAATTGCTTTAGATGGACTTTCATTATTAATAATTCCATCCAATTTTTCAATACTATCTTTCTTTCCTGCTACAACAACCAATACTGTTCCATTTTTTAAATTTTTTGCGAAACCATGTAATTGTAGCGATTTAGCTACCTTCCTAATCCAAGCTCTATATCCAACGCCTTGTACTTCTCCTGAAATCCTGTAGCTTTTTTTTTGCAATTCTTCATTTGGTACTTGAGGGAGCGTCACTTCATCAACTATTTCATTAAGAAGTAATCTTGAAATACTTTTATAATTAAAGGATACATTTTGAATGCTTTTATCTTGTGTTTCCGGAAAATAGTAATCAATAATAGCCTTTGGAACATCACGGGCTTGACCTTCCATAGGAAACAATAATGACCCTATGTGAGCTCTTGAATTGACTTCTATAACCACACCACTATTCCTCTCTAAATCTACAATCATATCTAAACCACAATGTGATAACCCCATGGTCTTAGCTGCTCTAATTGCAATATTTTTCATCTCCGGAGTTAATTGATCTGTAAAGTCAACCGGATCCCCTCCAGACGAAAGATTACTTTTCCGACGTAAAAACACCCTTTCTCCTTCTTGAGGGATGGTGTCTATCGTATATCCAGAGTCTTCAAGTAATTTAAGCATTTCATTATCTACCCTAATTAACCTTTTAGAAACGCATGGATTTTTTTTTCTTAACTTATTCTTTGCCGCAATAAGTTCTGTTATTGAACTTTCTCCATCACCAATTACATTGGCTGGAATACGATTAGCTGCTCCTATTACCTTATCTTCAATTACGTAGATACGACACTCATCTCCAGCAATATACTGCTCAACTATAACTTCATCGTATTTTAACTCTTCTCTAATGTAAACAAGGGCATTACTTAATGTATCTATATCGTTAATATTCACTATTACTCCTCTACCTAAGCTTCCATTTGTTGGTTTGATTACAAGCGGAAAGCCTATTTCTGCTCCATAATTCAGAATATCTTCATTTGAAACATCAGCAGTAAAACTTTTGCCCATTGGTACAGGTATACCTCTTTCTGTTAAAATTTCCTTAGTTAGTTCTTTATTTTTACACTTAGCTATTATGTCGTCTGGTATTTTATCACCCAATGAATGTGAAAACTCATGAACTCTACCTTGGTAACTTAAACTATATCGCAACCTTACCTTTTGTTTTTTTACTACCGTATGAAACTTTAGCGTCAGACCTCTTCTCCAGCCTTCTAATGCGATTGTATACATACTTAACTTATCGCTAAAAGCCTCTTTTGGTATCGCACCATTTAAGTGTGACAGCCAATTTTCATTACTAAAGTCCATTAGACCCATCCTCCTATAAAAGGTTTAGTTTAAGTATTTTTTATCCACTACATAACAATTAAGTTAACTTACGTTTTAACATTTTAATCAAATCAAATGTCTTTCGAATAGGATAAGTCAAGCGCCAAATTTTGCTATTCTTAAACTTTAAATAGTTTTGTTCAAAACGTAATCTACCTTTTTCTGCTTTCTCAATCTCTTTTCTAGTTTTAGCTATTTCTGCTATTAACTCTTTCAATTCTGCTTGAATCTCAAAGCCAAGCCTTACAGGTTCTTCCCATTCTTCCTCAACTATATTAAATATTTCGACTCCTTTAGGATATTCTCTAACAACATTTCGGAAAAAATTTACATCTTCTTTGCTAATCCCAGCAACAATAATTTCAATACTGTTATCAGTGATGTTCTTAATGACACCATTTAATCCTAACTCTAAAGCTCTCTTTCGTAACCATTGGTGATATGCAACATATTGAACTTCACCATAAACTTTTAATTTTTTTGCATATATTTGCCCTAATTGGGGAGGTGCTACCTCTACTTCTATCGCATTCTTACTTGTTAGAGGTTGTAAAACACTTTTAAAATCAAAATAAAGGCTTGTTTTTATAGCAGGTTTTGATTCCGGGAAATAATAGTCAATAATAGCACTAGGAACATCTCTTGCTTTCCCTTCCATTGGGAAAACTAAAGAACCAATTTGTGAAGTGGGATTAATCTCGAGAACTACAGCGCTCTCTTTAGAATCATTTGTCTTATCAAAAATTATATCAACACTACCATGAAATAGACCCGGGATAGACTTAATTGCTCTAACAGCAAGATTCTTAACTTCATTAGGAAGGTCATCTATAGCGTCTACTGATTCTCCACCAAGGGATATATTACTTTTCTCTCTTAAGTAAATCCTTTCACCTTTATTAGGAACACTGTTTAATTCTAAACCTTTAGTTTTTAGCAGTTCTTTAATTTCTTTATCTACTTTAATTAAACAGCTATAAAGGCGTGGATTTTCCTTCCTTTTTTCATTTTTTTGAATAATTAGCTCTTCAATGGAATTAATTCCGTCTCCAACTACATTAGTTGGTATTCTCTTAATTGCAGCAACTACTTCATCCCCAAGTACATAAATTCGAAAATCATCACCTACAATAAATTGTTCAACAATTACATCATATAACTTAAGTTCAGTTCGAACGTGTATAAGTGCCTTTTCTAACGACTCAACATCTTGTATATTTGTTACTACTCCTCTTCCAAAGCTACCGTTAGTCGGCTTTACTACCAAAGGATAATTTAATTGAGAAGCATATCTCAATATTTCTTCATTATCAGTTTCGGAACTAAACTGCGTACCTCTTGGTACTGTAACCTCACCATTTGATAAGTATTGTTTTGTTTTTTCTTTATCTGCACCAATTTCAATAGCTTCATTAGTTACTATATCTCCTCTTGAACGAAAAAAATAATGCGTTTTGTCATTGGAGCTTAATGAAAATAATCTACCTGGCTTATCTACATACCATACTTTCATATCATTAAATTTTTCTGATTCCTTTGAGTACCATTTAAGAGTTAACCCTCTTCTCCAACCTTCTAATGCGATTAAATACGGACATAATTCATGCCCTCGCGCAGCTTCAACAACTTCAGTTGAAAGGTTAGGGAGCCATTCTACTTTTTTCTGATTCATTGAGCTTCCTCCTAATAAAAACAATAAACTCTTTTAAGAATTTAAACTATATGCCAATGCTCTAATACCGTTTCTACCGTTATATTCCAACTAAACTTTATTCATTATAATTAATTATTAACTCTTAGATAGGAGTTTTGAGAAATAAGTAAATCTTTTACCATTAAGCAAATCTTTAATCAAACGTGCTTCAGCTTCCAAATAAAATTCCCCAAGTAAACGATCAATATCTTCATTAAAATAATCATAATGTCCAGGTTTCGGTGTAAATTCCCCAAAGACGAGATCAGTATCACTCTTCAAAAAGTCAACTCTCATAAATGGTGCTGGAATCTCAGAACTAATCTTTTCAGCAAGTTTAATTTGTTCCTTTGAGGCACCTAGCCCATTAAAAGTTGCCGAATCGTATTTACCAGTACTTACCTGCATTCCATCTGCAGTCCACCAACAGTATTTCACTTCTGGGAACCGAACTATTTCAAGTATGAGCGCAACTTTTCCATAAAAACAGTAAAATTTAATATCACGCGCAGCTATTTTTTCTTTGTTATCCAGTACAAGTTCTTCAATCATCCATTTATCTTCATTAACCCAACCCGAAGCAAGGTCAGCCTTTATATATGTTTCAAGTTCTTCCCAGCTAGCGAGGGTTTGTGACCTTTTTACATCCTGTATATTCTCTAGACCATGGACAAGATATACTCCTCGGGAACCAGCACCTTCAACAGGCTTTATCACAATACCTTCTTTTGGGGGGATCTCCGAAAAAGAGAATTGTTCATCGGAAACCCAAGGTCTTTTTACCCCTAAGCTATCAATAAATGTGTAGGCCGCAATTTTATTATCGAGAATCCATTCTGGCAAAAATTTTTCAAGCTGTCTCTGTCTAGATCTCATCGTTAAACTTGCTTTAAATGACGCAACGTGATCAAGAGGTAGATTCTCCACCGATTCTGCAGCTCGAATAATAAATTCAGGTACTTCTTCAATTTTCAATCCAGCTAAAGCCTTTTGATAAACGGCCTGTTTAATCACTTCATCTTTATTGCTATAAAGGCTCGCTGCCAGTCTTAGCGCTTCACTATATTTTTCATCATGATTTGACCTAATTTTGATTACTTCATCAAGCCAATTGATGATTTCACCATTATCTGCTGCCTTTTTAACCCCTTCTATCAAATGGTCACGGTCGATTTCTTGCAGTTTCATAACGAGTTCTAATTCTCGTTTTTCTCGTTGTTGTAAATCTCTTTTAGTTACCTTAAGGCTTTCCTCGGCTACAGCTAAATCCCGTTGCAACTTTGTTTTTTTCGCCTGAAGTTTACTATTTTCTTCGAGAACTGCTCGATACTTCGCTCCAAAAATAGCCGATCGAACAAATACTCCAACCTTTTTAAGCAATGCAAGCGACTTTCTTAAAGGCCAAGAAAGCTTCCAAACCTTATTTCTAGTAACGGTTTTATAGTTTTTCTCAACAAGATCTCGCTCTTTCATAACTTTCTTTTTTTCTCTTTGTAATTTCTGTAGTTGAGCCTCTTGCTTGATTAATTTCTCTAATAACCGATCATCATTAGGCTCATCTACAGGATCACTTTTGTTCATCGAATCTTGGTCTCTCACCGATAACATCTCCCAATTCCCAAACCTTGTCTATCAGGTTAATGGAGCTTATATCTTCTTTCAAATTCTTCTCTAGCAACTCTCGAACATTTGAGTTTGCTGTGTACCACATTCCTGTTTTCCCGAAATACTCTTGAAGAAGTTGCTCGCATTTACTAAAGTCAATAGTTGTACCTTCCTGATTATCCTGATCAGATACTACTTGACTGATAACAACATGTATAGAACTAGCTTTAACCTCTGGAATATATTTTTGCCAATCCTGTAATGATTGAGGATGTTTGACAATAAGGAAGTCACAGATTACCCTTTCACCATAGACAACCATTTGAATTTGTTCATCTAACATTTCGCGAATCATCGGATGGACTTTCTTTTCTGGACTAACTTCGTACTGAAACAATTGAATAAGACCGATTTTAAATCCTTGTTTTTTTAACTCATTAATTTCTTTTATAATTGAAATTAAAGAATCTTTCTCAAGTCGGTAATCATGTCCAATTATCACGTCAAATTGGCGATATCCATCCACTTTCTCCTCTTTATTAGGCCACATAGGTTCCGGGACAGAAAATGGGCGCTTAACTTGAGGATAATCGTAATAAAGGTTATCTGAAGTAGCATGGAAATGATCATGACTTTCTTCATACTCTCGTCTTGCCCCCATTTTGTAACCATGGTACCCAAAGGCAGAATTACCTGTTAATGAGGTAGTTGTTTGACGTTGAAACGAAAACGGCCCTGTTGGCAATTGAACTACAGCTTTCTCTCCAAACACTTTTTTAATACGTCTAATAAACTCAGAGTCCGCAGCAAAACGAACTGTATCCCAATAACCTAAAGACTTCATAACTTTTTCTCGTCTAAATAAGAAAGACGACATATTGCTAAAAATATATGTTCCTGGTTTCCCTCGACGATAAAACTTCAAATCATTTGTAGCCCTTGCCTGTTCAGATGTGTTCCCGATAACTTCTGGGTTATTAACCAAATGCCGTACTTGTGTTTCAATTTTCTCTGTGTGTGACCAATCATCAGCATCATTGATTGTTACAAAATCACCCGTTGCTACTTTAAGTGCTAAATTACGCGCCGCATAGGCTCCTCCATTTTTCTCGGCTCTTAATAACGTAACTCTAGAATCTTTTTTTACATAAGCTTCTATTTTTTCGATCGTTGAGTCTTGACTGCAATCATCAACCACTAAAACTTCCAAGTTTTCCCACGTTTGAGTTAAAATAGAACTTAAGGATGTGTCAATTACATCCTCAGCGTTATATACAGGCATAATCACAGAAACTTTTGGATTGTCAATTAAAGCTTTTCCTCGTTGTTCTCCTTTAGAATGCAAGCGATCATATGCAAGATCATTTGACCTTTTCTCCAATGAAACCGGCGAGATTTGATAAAGCTCTAATACTTTATTAATCCACTCTATACGTTTCTCAATTGATGATTCTAAATTAGCAGCGGCTAAATAGACATCAGCGTTCTGTTCAGTTGCTAGCGAGTGAGATAATGCTTCTTTAGCAAGATCAGCTTCTCCCAATATGTCATAACATTCGGCTTTCATAATAGCCGCTTGACGTATCCGATTAGGATCGACCTCTTCTTTTAGTGCTACATTTAAGATTTCTAGGCACTTACAAGCATCTTCCTTTGTATACTGGTTAGCATGCCATAGCGCCAATTCCCAATTCGCAAGCCTGTTTAAATAAGGCTCATTCTCTCTTTTGCTTAACTCTTCAAGATCTGCGAATCCCCGATAAGTAAAGCCCAGGTTATAAAGGCGATGCTTTACTTTACCAACTTCGCTTCGCTGCCATTTTCCTGAAAATAATATTTTCTTTAGATAATACTTTTGTTTTTCTGTTAACGAATTCTTAATCTTTTCCCTTTGCTTAAGACTGAGCATTTTATAACTCAGTCTCTCTGTTGCATGTAACATTTTTCGGATGTTTGATTTTATCATCTAATCCTCAGCACCTATTCATTACTTTTTGCATCTGTTTTTGTTTAAACTTCAGTTCCTACTTCTTTCTTTTTCTTCTTTTTCCTAAGGGGTGTCTTTTTAGGCATCTTCTTTCTTTTATTCCCATTTACACTTTGTGCGTAAAATTCCACAGCTGCAGTAGGGTCACCATCAAAA
This sequence comes from Halalkalibacter sp. HAAS-P014, assembly GCF_056619965.1. Lineage (NCBI taxonomy): Bacteria > Bacillati > Bacillota > Bacilli > Caryophanales > Bacillaceae > Halalkalibacter > Halalkalibacter sp. HAAS-P014. The sequence goes on from NZ_JBWQTV010000010.1 coordinate 91,829, forward strand.
CGAATTTCGCCTTTTTCCATCCATATAACACGTGTACAGATTTTTTCAACAAATGTCATACTATGAGAGACGATAATAACTGCCTTCGCTTTTTCCATCATCTCTTGAATTCTCTCACTTGCTTTTTGCTTAAAGGCCATGTCACCAGTAGATAATGCTTCATCAATTATGAATATATCAGGCTGTAACGTTGCCGCAATACTAAACCCTAACCGTGCTTGCATCCCACTTGAATACTCTTTAACCGGCTTATCAATCGCACTCTTCAACTCCGAGTACTCTACAATTTCTGGATAATCTTCTTCGATCTTCCTTTTCGGAATCCCTAGAAGCATTCCGTTTAAATAAATATTATCGCTTCCGGTTAGTTGTGCATTAAAACCAGCCCCATACCCTAATAACGAAGTCGTCTCACCATTTAATTCCATTGAACCTTGGTCCGGGGTTAAAATATTAGTCATTAACTTACACAAAGTGCTTTTACCAGCCCCATTGTGTCCAATAATACCAATGACCTCTCCTTCCTTCACTTCGAAATTCAAATTCTTCAAAGCCCAGAAGGTATCATTTTTCACCTTGTAAGAAACTCCTACATTTTTAGCTTTTACAACCGTTCTTTCCTTCATAACTTGGTTCGTCTTTTGTATCTCTAACTTCTTCTTTTTTCTTCTCGTTTTGACTGGTACAGAAGCTTTATATTGTTCGACAACCTCTTTCGGATCGCCGTCACCCCGAATAATCCCTTTATCTAACCAAATCAATCGATCACAGTTTTTCTGCGCAAAGCGAAGGCTGTGGGTAACAAGGATAACCATTTTTGCTTTGGATACGAGTTCTCTCATTTTTCCGGCGGCTTTTTTGCTAAAAGCAGCATCACCTGTATTCAAAGCTTCATCTAAAATTAAAATCTCAGGCTCTAAAAAAGAAGCAACACTAAACCCTAGCCTTGCCTTCATTCCACTTGAATAAGTTTTCATAGGTTGGTCTAGAAAAACGCCTAACCCCGAAAACTCTTGAATTTCATCTATAAAATCACTTATTTTGTTTTTTTCAATTCCTAACATCATTCCGTTTAAATAGACATTCTCACGACCTGTTAATTCTTTATTAAAACCCATACCAAGTGAGAATAAAGCAGATACTCGTCCATCAATAGAAATCTTTCCTTCATCTGGCTGTAAAATACCAGAAAGTAGTTTACAGAGTGTTGTTTTTCCAGATCCATTCGATCCAATAATTCCAAGTACTTCGCCTTTGTAACCAGTTATACTTATATGCTTTAGAGGCCAGACGACTTGATCTTGTTTTTCTTTTGATTCCGTTTTTTTCTTTCTAAAAAGATTAATAACATGTGATTTATAATCATCTTTATGAAAACCTGAATTAAAGGAAACTCCAAGATTTTCTACACGAAGGACTACTTCTTTAGACTCAACAGACACATCATTTGATTCGTTTTCTGTTACTGACATATACAAACCCTCTTTTTATAAAGCTTTAATAATTTTATGTTCATTTCGACTGTAATAATATAATACCCCAAAGATAACAAGAATTGAAGAAACGGCGATTACGAGTAAACCCCAAAATTGAGGGTTGCTTTGGTACATTAGAACTGCGCGATAAGAATCCAGTATAATCGCAACCGGATTAAGCGCTACAAACCAACTTATCCAGCTGTATTCTACGTGCTGTAATCGGCCACCCTCCCATATAATTGGAGATGCGTAAAAGAATACTCGGAGGATGTGAGATAAAATATTATCTATATCACGGACAAAAACACAAATATAGGCTACAAATAAACTTATAGCCAACAAAAATACTAACTGTACCATTATAATTAAAGGTAAATATATTACTTGCCAACCTGGAATAATTCCAAAAGCAATTAGAAATATAGCAATTACTGCCAACCCAAAGACAAAGTTCACTACTTGAGTAAAAGATGCTGCAAGAGGGAAAATGGACTTTGGAAGATACACTTGATTTATAATGGACGAATTTTTGATGATTGCCTTAGCCGATGTATTAACTGTAGTATTCATCCAACGCCAGCCAATTAGACCGATTACTAGAAAAACTGCGTAATTTTCCCCTCCACGTTCTAAGATTACAACTACCAAGAAATAATAAACAAGAACGTTTAATAATGGATCAAGTAACCACCAAAAATACCCTAAATAACTATTACGATGCTCTGCTTTAAGACCCGATTTCACTAGATAAATTAGCAGGTCTTTTCTTTTACGCATCTCTTTCATATATTCACGCATATGTTAATTTCACACCGCCATTCAATTTATTAAAACTCATTCAAACATTTTTAGGATAGACTTTAACTATTATCACATATTTTATAGAGTAATGTACAAATATTCATTACATCAATTTCATCTCGAATACTTCTTTAATTTAAAATAAATATAATGCAAAAAGTACCATACACTTTTTAATAAGTTAAGTTTTTCTATTTCCCGGTAAACGTGCCAATTTTGTTTTGCCATTTTAATTTTATTACTGGAAATTGAATTTTCTACTTTACGGTAACTCGCCAATACTTCTTGAAGTCCATAAGCTTCATAACCTTTTTTACTTAGGTGCAACCATAATACGTAATCTTGACGTGTTCGAATATTAACCATCTCAACATCACCAATTTTCTCCTTATCTAACATCACAGTTAAGCACCCAATGACGTTATTTTTTAACAATTGTTTATAATTTACCTTCGAGGGAATATGAACTACTCTTCCAGTTCCAAAACCTTCTTCATTAATAAGTTGATACTTCGTAAAGGAAAAAGGTACTTTCTTTTCAAGCATAAAATTCAACTGTTTTTCTAGTTTTTCAGGCAACCATTGATCATCGCTATCAAGAAAAGCTAAAAAGCGTCCCTTAGCATGCTTAATTGCAGTGTTACGAGTTACTGCTGGTCCACTATTTTCCCTAAGCTGTATTAGTTTTATTCTCTTATCAACCCGAATATATTCTTTTATTATTTCAACAGTTTTATCAGTTGAACAATCATCCACAATTATCATTTCCCAATTTGAATAAGTTTGTCCAAGAACTGACTCAATAGTACCTCTAATAAAACTCTCAGAATTATAAGCTGGCGTTATTACTGAAACTAATGGTAAAACCTTATAAACAACACTCAATTACATCACCTTTTTCGAATTGCCTCTATAAATGTTTAAGCACAGGCTTTTTAACAATCCAACTGGTACTTTATTTGTACCAACCCTAGGCACTCGTATTTTTAGACCCTAGCTCATCATACCAGCTCACAAGCTTCCTCGCTTCACTGTCCCAGTTCAGTTCTTCTACTACTGCCTTTTTGCCGTTTTGCCCCATTTGCCAAGCTTCGGCTTCATTTGCTTGTAAGTACGCAATCGCCTGCTTTATCTCTTCATCGTTATTTGGATTGACTGCTATCCCACACTGGTGCTTTTCAACAAATTCCTTCCAAGCAGGGAAATCCGAGCAAACAATCGGCAGCCCGTAACTCATGTATTCAAAAAACTTCGTCAGCTCTTTTTTTAAGTAATGTTCATCCGGTGGAAATAACGCTATTCCTGCAAGCCAGTGCCTTGATGTATAAGCTTCGTCAATTTCAGTTTTCGGAACGTAATGGTCAATTCCTTTAATAAATAGTTGTTCTTTGTAGTCCCCGGCTTCTGCAAACATTTTATCAGCTAACGCTTTTGGACATTTCCCGTAAAAATACACTGACATACTCGGATCAATTTTAGGGATGCGCGCTTGTAATAACGCTCCTCTTTCAACAGACACATTTCCTGTATAGAGCAATTGATCGGCTACTCTTTCACCTTGCACTAGGTCTTTCATTGCTTGCTCATGTAAAACCGGATAATTGAGGACACATCTACCTCGTGGGTACTTTTCTTTGTAATATTTTTCTGCTAAACAAAGCTCAAGCTTTTTTGAAAAAAGCTTCTCCATTAGACGGTATGCTTTTGCTATAATTTTTCGTAAAGGCTTACTCAAATATTCCTTTTGCATAATGCTTGTTTCATAATCTTCATGGATGTCATAAACGACCACGTTATTTTTATTTTTCAAAAGTCGAGCAACAGGCAATAGCTCCGGGTCATGAATATGGTAAAAATCAGCCTCTAACTTTTTTGCTTTTTTATATGCTTGATAAGGAGAAGTTATCATCCTAAGCAAGCGACTCTTGGGCTTTTTCACTGAAACTACTCTGACATCGCTCTCTTTCACTACCTCTTCTGCGTCTGGAGCTAGTAAAGTTACATCATATCCTGCTTTTTGCAGGGATTGACACTGTTTATAGAAAATTCTCGGGTCCAATGGATGATGGACCGTTGTAATATGAACAACCTTTTTCACCGGCTTCCACTTCCTTACTGACTGCGATTTACTGTGTTCAAAAAGACTTCTTCATACTGCTTTACAATCTGTTTCGCATCAAAGTCCTTCGCCCTCATGTAGCCATTTTCAATAACTTTGGCCACCTGTTCTTCCTGCAGGGTAAGAACAGAGATCATTTTTTCAGCCATTTCATCTGCATTGCCGACTTCACATAACTTTCCGTATTGACCGTGATCGAGCACTTCAGCCGGACCTGATTTGCAATTAGTTGAAACGACAGGTGTCCCGGTAGCAAGCGCTTCGGCAATCACATGGCTGAAACCTTCATGGACGGACGAGAGCGCAAATAAATCTGCTTGTTTAAAATAGATATATGGATTGCTTTGAAAGCCGATAAAGTGAACGCGTTCAAGAACGCCTAATTCCTGAGCTAATTTGACTAACTCTTCTTTTAAAGGGCCTTCACCGAGAATAACTAATCGACTAGCTTGGGTTTCATTGACTATTTTAAAGGCGCGCAGTAACGTACGTTGATCTTTCTGCTCGACCAGGCGTCCTGCCGTTACTATCACTTTATCAGCAGTGTTAAACAGTTCTTGGTGTTCTTTTGCTACTTGTTCGTTCCTTACCTTTTCATTGATACTTTCTAAATCAACCGGATTGTAAATCACTTTAATATTCGACGGTCTGATTTTATATTTGCTGACTAAATTTTCTTTCACCCCTTCAGATAAGGAAACAACTTGATCCGATAACTTATAAACGGCCCCAAATCCTAAAAGCTGCAAATCTTCTTTAAAGCTTCCACCCAAATTGTCAGCTTCCCGAATGACATTTTTCGCTTTAGAGAAGGAGAGTTTATTAGCTATTATCGCAATCGTATTAACGCGTGGAATCGTGCTGAATACAAGATCAACCTCTTCATCTTTGATAATTTTTGATAAAGGCATAATCGATCTGCTTAGACGGTTTGTATCTAATTTAATAAACTTCACATCTTCTTTTAGCTCTCCTTCGTACGATCCATCGAAGTTAAGCGTTACTAAAATAGGAGCAAATTTCGTCCGATCCAGGTTGTTAATAATGTTTAATAACGTTCGTGCTGCTCCTCCTGCGCCCATCTGATATATATAAAAGAGAATCTTCACTTTTTTCATTACGTATCAGCCTTTCTAGCTGTATTTCATTTATCTAACAAGATTATACACGCTCGGCATTACCAATGTAATAGTATATCACAGCCCATGCGAATATTAAAAAATTACAATTAAAACCACATCTGCCAAAATAGGTGGTAGTTGAATTATTAGGAAAATTTAACAATGTTGGCGAATCCTACAAAAAACACTTGAAATCTAGCGGATTGCGTCAGAAAATAAGATTTGTAGGGAAGGAGGATTAGATGAAGTTTAGGAAAATATCATTATTAGTAGTATTTATCTTATTTTTTTTATGTTTCTTCCCATCTGTTGCAGCTGAAACGGAACACAACATAGACTCTGCTAAAGCCGAAGCAACAATAGACGACGAAGAACTCGTTGAAGAAGAAGAGAAAAGCATTATGGCAAATCAAGCCGACGGTGATGCTGAGGTCATGGAACCTTTGGAAGAAGAAGTAGACTATGAATATGCGAAACTAGAAGACTTTAGCCCCGAAGAGGACAAGATACCTTCTCAAGAAACAGAGTCCGTAACTTCTGAAGAAATGGAAACTGAAATGCAGAAAGATGAAGTTGAAGTTGACAAAGAAGCGCAAAGCTCCCAGTCCCTAGCGACCGAAGCTACCACTTCTGACTTTCTGCTTGAACTTGGGGTTAGAGATCCACAAGTCATTGATCTAAAAAACAACCTTAATCGCCTTGGCTTCAGTGGGATTTTAGTAACAGAATATTACGGCGATTTCACAGAAAGGCGTGTCCGTGAATTTCAAAGTCATTACGGCCTTAATGCTGATGGAAAAGCTGGACCACAGACTCTAGAAAAAATCAATGAGATACTTTCTGGCCCATTTCAACTCAGGAAAAGCCACTCTGATTTGATCACCTTAAAAGAAGATTTAAATGCTCTAGGGTATACCGGCATCTTGGTGACCGTAAACTTCGGTGACTTTACAGAAAGACGAGTGAAAGAGTTTCAAAGAGATAATGGGTTGCCTGTTAGTGGGATCATTGACCCAATTACTAGATCAAAAATCGAACAGATGGCTACATTTCTTGCTAACACCTCTGATTCCTTTCGAGTTGGAGATCGTCATCCAGAGATTGTAAAACTGAAAGAGAACTTAGGAAAACTTGGGTTTGGTGGAATTACACTGACTGAACTATATGGTAATTTTACTGAGACTCGTGTCAAGCAATTCCAAAACCATTACGGACTATCTGTTACAGGAATTGCTAATCAAGCAACGTTGAAAAAAATTGACGATATTGTAAACAGCCCCCTACAAGCTGGAAAGAGCCACAAAGATCTCACAATGATAAAACGTAAGCTTAACAATAACGGCTATGGCGGGATCACCGTTACAACAAATTTTGGAAGCTTTACAGAAAGAAGGGTAAAGGAATTCCAAAAAGATCATAACCTACCTGTAAGTGGAATAATTGATCCGATCACAAAAGCAAATATCGAAGCTTTATCACCTGCCTTTCAAAAAGGTGATAGGCATAATGGAATTATCCAATTAAAACGAAACCTTAATAAAATTGGGTTCGGTGGAATTAAAGTAACCAATTTTTACGGAGACTTCACGGAAAGGCGCGTTCGCGAGTTTCAACTCCATTATGGTCTTCGCGCTAATGGGGTTGCGAATAAAGCAACCGTCCAAAAAGCAAACGAAATTGCAAACAGCCCCCTTCAACTTGGAAAACGCCATTCTGATTTGATTGCAATCAAGCAAAAACTTAACCAAATTGGCTACGGTGGAATTAAAGTTACGAACTACTTTGGCAGCTTCACTGAGCGTCGTGTCAAGGAGCTTCAAAAGGACCTACGACTTCCTGTAAACGGGATTATTGACCCAGTTACCAAAAAAGCAATTGAGAATTATGGGAAGCTAAGTGGAAAAGTTATTGTATTAGATCCTGGCCATGGTGGAAAGGATCCTGGAGCGATTGCAAATGGAATGACCGAAAAAGCATTGGTTCTTCATATTTCAATGCGTGCAAAAGCACTATTAGAAGCAGAAGGCGCTACAGTCATAATGACTAGAACGACAGATAAATATTTGGAGCTTGCCGAACGTTCTGCCCTAGCCAATAACTCAAACGGCGATATTTTTGTTAGTGTCCACGCAAATAAATTTAATGGTACAGCCAATGGTACAGAAACTTTCTGGTATGGAAAACACCAAAGAGCAAATAGTATCAAGCTCGCTAATTCCTTACAAGATGCTGTCGTAAAAAAAATGGGAACTAATTATCGTCGCGTTGCTGAAGGCGACTTCCACGTTATTAGAGAAACCAGAATCCCTAGTGCGCTACTTGAAGTTGGATTTATGGATCATTCAGGTGATGCTAGTAAGTTAAAACAGAATCGTTACCGTCAACTTGCGGCAGAAGGAATTTATGAGGGAATTGTAAATTTTTTTAAATAAAACTGTACTTTTTAAGACATAGTAAAACATTAGGTAGCCTTTTTAGGTTACCTTTTTTCATTGATCTATGTGATCGTTCTACACAAGCTACATCCATTGAAAATATATTTGACAAAAATGTACAATAGGATAGAGTTTTAGGATAGAGTTTTAAGTGTATAAATTGTTCTATTTGAAAATAAGAGGTGACGGAAATGAAAGTACGGAAAGCCATTATTCCGGCAGCTGGTCTTGGTACAAGATTTCTACCTGCTACGAAAGCACAGCCGAAAGAAATGCTGCCGATTGTTGATAAACCAACGATTCAATATATTGTGGAAGAAGCAGTAGCTGCCGGTATTGAAGACATCATCATCGTCAGTGGTCGTGGTAAACGCGCGATTGAAGACCATTTTGATAAATCATATGAACTTGAAGAAACATTAGCAAAAAAAGAAAAGCACGAGATGCTTAAAGAAGTTCAAGCCATTTCAAATATCGCTAATATCCATTATATTCGTCAAAAGGAGCCAAGAGGACTCGGTCATGCGATTGCTTGTGCAAGTCGCTTTATCGGTGATGAGCCATTCGCGGTATTACTAGGCGATGATATCGTTGAATCTGATAAGCCTTGCTTAAAACAATTAATTGATGTTTATAACAGATACAACTCTTCTGTTGTTGGGGTACAGACTGTTGCACAAGAAGACGTTTCGAAATACGGCATTATTGCTCCAAGAGGCGAAGAAGTCGAACGAAATGTCGTGCATATTAATACACTAGTTGAAAAGCCTGCTCCGGATAAGGCTCCTTCTAATTTTGCTATTATGGGACGTTATGTATTACGCCCAGAGATTTTTGATATCCTTCACAACCTCCCACCCGGGGCTGGAAATGAAATTCAATTAACGGATGCGTTAGTGAAATTAAATGAGCAACAAGCTGTTCTTGCTTGTAAGTTTGATGGCTTGCGTTATGACGTCGGTGATAAACTTGGCTTTGTGAAAGCAACCATTGATTTTGCATTAAACCGTGATGACTTAAGTGAAGACGTCTATAAGTATATCGAACAGAAGGTTAAGGGTAAGCTTGTGAATTAATGGAGGCGAATAAAAATGAACATCTCAGTAGTAGGCACTGGCTACGTCGGCCTTGTAACAGGTGTGGCTTTATCTGATGTTGGTCACAACGTTACTTGCATTGATTTAGACGAAGCCAAAGTCAACAGCATGCGCCAAGCGCAATCGCCCATTTACGAGCCTGGTTTAGAAGAATTAATGAAAAAGAACATACGCGCTGGTCGTCTTTTTTTCACAACAAACCATCGCGAAGGCTTTAAAAATACTGATGTTGTTTATATTGCTGTTGGAACCCCACAGAGAGTAGATGGAACAGCAGACCTGCGTTATATAGAAGCTGTATGCCGTGATATTGCGACAAATATTTCTAAGTCAATCATTGTCGTAACGAAGAGTACAGTTCCAGTTGGGACGAACGAAAAAATAAAAAGCTTGATTACAAAGCACACATCTATTCCGATTGAAGTGGTTTCAAATCCTGAGTTTTTACGCGAAGGTTCAGCTGTTCATGATACATTTCATGGTGATAGAATCGTCATTGGTGCTAATTCAGAACAAGTTGCTTCTATTATCGAAGAAATAAACAAACCGTTTGGCATTCCTATTTTCAAAACAGACATTCGTAGTGCAGAAATGATTAAATATGCTTCAAACGCCTTTTTAGCAACAAAAATTAGCTTTATTAATGAAATTGCTAATCTATGCGAAAAACTAGGTGCAAATGTGACTGATGTTGCAAAAGGAATGGGCCAAGATAATCGCATTGGCAATCAATTTTTAAATGCCGGTATTGGCTATGGAGGTTCATGTTTTCCCAAAGACACAAACGCACTTTTGAAAATTGCCGAAAATGTTAATCATGATTTCAGTTTGCTTCGTGAGGTAATTGAAGTCAATAACAAGCAACAACTGTTATTAGTGAACAAAGCAAAAGATCGTTTTAACTCACTCAAAGGAAAACGCATTGCAATGCTTGGTCTTGCCTTCAAACCGAACACTGACGATATGCGTGAAGCAGCATCGATCGCTCTTGCAAAGGAATTAGTGCTTGCTGGAGCTGATGTTGTTGCTTATGATCCAATTGCCACAGAGAATGCGAAGAAATTTCTTCCCGAAGCTGTCGAGTATGCTGACACGCCAGAAAAGGCCTTACTAGATGCTGATATGACCTTTGTCGTGACAGAATGGAATCAAATCACGTCTATTTCACCATCGACGTTTTCAAAGTTATTAAAACAAGCAATTGTTTTTGACGGACGGAACTGTTTTGATATGAACAAGATGAAAGCTGCAAACATTGAATATCATTCAATCGGACGTCCGTCTATTTAACTATTTAGAAAATGGTAACATGTAGGTTCAGGTCTCTTGTTCGAGTCTGAACCTTTTTGATGTTCCATCGACAAATTTCAGTTTTTTTCTTCAATTCGTTCCGTTATTTGGTAGATTCCTTTATAATAAAAGTTACTCTACTAATACGATCTATCTATTTTTTCAGATAAATGTTTAAGGAAAAGAGGTAATTAGTCTATGTCATGGAAAATTATTCTTTCCAGTATTAGTTTTATCGCCATTCTTATCGGGGCTTTCATTGTATTACCATTTGAATCGAGTGGACAAATAAGTAAGCTTGAGGAAGAAGCTAAGAACTCCTATGATCTAGCAAACTTTGAAGAAAGCATAGAATATTATTTAGAAATTCTTGAAAAGGAACCTACTCATGTGAATGCAAGAATTGGACTTGCAAATAGCTATCAAGCAATCGCTAGACTTGACCTAGCCGAAGCAACGATCCAAGAAGGTATTGACTTGATTCCAACTGAACATCAGTTTTATACTTATTTATCTGAGATTTTCTTAAATCAATCTGATATTGTATCGGCCTTAACGATCCTTGAACAAGGTTTAGAAGTTACAGAACTTCAAGAATTAGAAGAGAAATACGATAACCTTCTCTCTCAAATTATCATTAATATCGATCAGCCTTTTATTCAAGAAGGATTTGAACGTGAAATTGATTTTATTTGGTCTGATGAAAAAGGAAGAACCATTCCATTGGATGTCGAATGGTCTGTTACAGATGAGGACGTTGCGAAAATTGATACATATGAGGATGAGAAGACGGTACTAAAAGGTCTTAGTGAAGGAAGCGTTACATTAACGGCAACATCAAATGAATTCACAAGAGAATTACATATTGAAGTAAAGGATCAAGTTGTAGAAAAGATGGAATGGATCATGGATGAACAGCCTGTGCTAGCATTTGGACAACCATTTTCAGTAGAACTTATTGCCTATGATGCACACGAGGAACCTTTTGTGATTGAGCCTAACTGGTCTTTAGAAAATAATCTAGGTGATTTGTCATCCGAGGGCGATCAAAAAGCTATGTTTATAGCCACTGAAGAAGGACGCGAGACAATTATTGCCGAAAAAGATGGATTAACGATTTCAACTTCATTTACAATTTCTGAAACAAAAAAAGCCATTATCACTTCGGTTAGTGGTGAAGGTACGATCATAACGTCACCAGACCAAGATGTATTTGAAGTCGGAGAAACCGTTAAAATTGAAGCCCTCCCTTCTCCTGGTTGGAAGTTCGTTCGTTGGGAAGGTGATCTTACTGGTACAAACTCAACTCAAACGATCATAATAGATACTCACTTAGAAATATTAGCTATTTTTGAACGTGATGAAACAACCGAACATACTCTTTCTGTTTCCATGTCTGGAGAAGGTACAATTATTAGAAGTTCGTTAGATAGTACATTTAACAAAGGTGAGAACGTTACATTGACTGCTCGACCTGAAGAAGGATATGTTTTTGATGGATGGACTGGTTCATTCTCAAGTAACAACGCCTCCATCACCATTCAGATGAACGATAATTATTCTTTGCAGGCAAATTTCAGACAACAAGAGCGACAAACGTCTAACTCAAATACTAATCGTGAAACAGAACAAGTGGAGCAGCCAACCCAAGAGGCCCAACCTAAAAGACAAGAGCAATCACGCCAAGAGCCTAACAAGGCCGAAAATCGTGAGCAATCCGATAGCAACAAACAAGAGAATCAAGAAAGCAAACTAGAAGAACCGAAAGAACCTACTAAACCAGAAATTGAGGAACCAAAAAAGCAGGAAGAACCGAAGCAAGATAAAGTTGAAGTGGACGATGATACCAAACCTGAACAACCAGAAAAAGAAACAACAGATAATCCAACAAAAGAGGATTCAGAAGTAAAACAAAATGATTCAAACGATTCATAGAAAGGCGGAAGTATTATTTTGAAATCAATTCTATTTTTTGGCAGTATTATTTTATCAATTATTCTTATCTTCGTCGGCCATTCTCATTATCAACAAAAGCTCAACACCATTGCCGATGAATCAAATGTCCTAGCTGAAACAACAGCGATTGAGGAAGCTGAACAAAAAGAGCAACAAACAGAAGAAATATCTGGTCTTGTAAAAGAGTGGATGAATTCAGGCGAAGAGACCATTCAAATTACCATATTTGGATCAGCATCAATTGCTGATGAGGAAGATACTCTGACACCCTGGCCTGCCGTACTTGAAACAGAATTAAATAAATTGTTACAAGACCATTCAATTGACGTTACAAGTGTTGATGCTGGGAGAATGGCTTCCATTTATATAAGAGGCGAAAACTATATAACTCAAGTGATAGAAAGCGAACCTGATGTTCTTTTCTTTGAACCTTTTCTCCTTAATGATATTACTGAAGGTATTCGTTCTGAGGATACCTTCGAAGCTTTAGATTTAACGTTAAATCGTTTTAATCAGGCACTGCCTGATACAACGATTATTTTAATGCCAGCTAACCCTTTATATGAAGCAGGGTTTTATAGTGATCAAATGAATAGATTAAAAGCGTATGCAGAGGAAAACGATTATTTATACGCTGATCACTGGCAAGGATGGCCATCTACAGATGATCAAGATCTAGAAAATTATATTGAAAATGCTAGACCAAATGAAGAAGGACATATCGTTTGGGCTGAAGCTTTGATGGAGTACCTAACTAGCGAATACTAATTACCGTAACTAAAGAGGATGATTCAAAAGGCCAATTCTTTGCCCTTCTGAATCATCCTCTTCTTTTGCTATTTAATTAATCTACCTATTACTTTCACCCAACCAAATAAGGACGCCCATAATGGGATACTTAACACCGTGCCCCAAAACAGTCCGACAATAAAATTCCCTTCTCTGTACATGGTTCCTAACCTCCTCTTTAAGGATTTTAGGCAAATTTACTATTCTTTAAACGTCCAATCTCTATTTCAATTATTTAAGAGTATGAACAGATATTCGTGTTCATGCATTATTTATATATAGAAAGAGAAGGACTCCTAGCCAAAACAAAGCACATATCGTGTTTCGTAATGACTAGGAGTAATCTAACCTATTTCATTTAGTAATGTTTCAATCGTTATCACATCTGCTATTCCACTAACCGGAAGGCCTATAGACTTTTGGAACTGTTTAACTTTAGCTGCCGTAATGGGGCCGTAATATGGCGTGGGGTTATTGGATACCGGAAAGCCGACCGTTTCGAGATTTTCTTTTAATTCTATTACTTCAGGACGTCTATCGTTTATTTGTAAAGAACTGGTTCTAACTTGGTGTAACATTGCTAGTGTTTCTAGGTCAGCTATACCGGTTGCTTTCAAACCATAATGAGCCTGAAATTCTTTTACTTTCGAAGTGGTAATTGGGCCATAATAATTGGTTGGATTGTCTGAAACTTTAAATCCAACTGCCTCTAAATCAAGTTTCAGTTGAATGACTTGTGGCAGACGATCACCTTCTTTTAGAGGACGATTGATCACTTCTTCAAGCTTATTCAATGTGATCGGGTCTGCCACTCCTGTAACCGTCAATCCAAAATGTGATTGAAATTCTTTTACTTTATTCGTAGTAATCGGACCATAAAAATTCGTTGGACTAGTTGATACTTTAAACCCAGCTATTTCTAAATCAATTTTAAGTTGAATGACCGCTGGTAGACGGTCACCTTCTTTCAATGAGTTTGCAAGAGCATCCTTGATTCTTTGCAGAGTTACAGGACCAGCTGTTCCATCTGCTTTTAGGCCATAGGCTTCCTGAAACTCTCTTACCTTCCTTGTTGTTACAGAGCCATAAAATGTAGTTGGGCTACTTGAGACTTTAAAACCTAACATCTCTAAATCTTTTTTCAACTGGATCACATCATCATGGTAATCTCCTTCACGGAACGTAACAGGCCCACTTCCAACCCCCTCTTCAACTAATTGTCGTAACTTAGATAAAGTCGCTTGGTCAGCCGTTCCAGTGACCTTTAATCCATATGCTTTTTGAAATTGTTTCACTTTCTCCGTTGTAACAGGGCCATAATAATCTGTAGGGTTGGCTGAAACAGCGAACCCTACCTTTTCTAAATCAAGTTTAAGCTGGATAACTTCAGGACGATAGTCACCTTGTATCAGCGTATTTTCTGCTATTTCTTTCAGCTTTGCCAATGTATCTGCATCAACGATTCCATCAGCCGGTGCAATCCCATTTGCTTTTTGAAACTCTGTTACCTTCTGGGTTGTAATCGGCCCAAAAAAGTTATTTGGATTAGCAGATACAAAAAAACCAGCTCGTTCTAAGTCCAACTTCAATTGAATTACTTCAGGGCGCCGGTCCCCCTCTTTCAACGTATCCTGATCCTCAGGTTCCGTTTTCTCTATAAATGGTGCCTGAACGATCCCAAAACCGAATACTTCATCTCTTCCCGGAGTTCCTATATCTTTAGCTGTTTCTTGTAATCGGCTCCTTAGTTGCTTATGTGATAACGTTGGATCTGCTTCTTTTAATAAAGCTATTGTTCCAGCGACGAACGCAGAAGCCTGTGAAGTACCACTCATTTGACGATAACTATTATTGTTATGTGTGCTAAGGATCGAAACACCTGGTGCTGCTACTTCGATCGCTGGTCCCGTTGCTGAAAATGAACCTCGTTTATCATTTGAGTTCGTTGCTGAAACGGCTATTACAGATTCATACCTCGCTGGAAATTCAACTGTATTCCCAGAACCTGTTCCTTTGTTTCCCGCAGCTCCAACAATGATGATCCCTTCGCCGTACGCTTTATCCACTATTTTTCTTAATGTTTGTGAATCCTTCGTTGCACCTAGACTTAAATTAATAATATCCATGTTGTTCGTAATCGACCAGTCAATCCCTGCCACAATATCGGAAACATAGCCAGAACCTTCTTTATCTAACACTTTGACAGCATAGAGCTCAGCATCAGGAGCGACACCGACAGTGCCTACCTTATTGTTTTTAGCACCAATGATACCGGCAACGTGCGTACCATGCCCATTATCATCATGGTAAGATTCTGTATAAGAGGCGAACGATACTCCACCTGCTATTTTCAAATCCTCATGAGGGACAATCCCTGTATCCAAAATGGCAATTTTAATGCCTTTTCCTGTGAAATTAGATTCCCACGCACGAGGAGCATTAACTCTCTTTACTCCCCAGTCAATTGTTTGGCCAGATACTTGTACTTTTTCATCCGTTTCAACAGCAAGTACGTTTTCTAGCTTCTCTAACTCATTAATAGCTTCTGTTGGCAATTCAACAGATGCCGCCCCTAGCTCTCTAAAGACTTTCAATTCTTCCCCATCTAATTCAACCAGCAAGTCCTCGTCTACCTCACCTTTAAACACAACGATGACCCTTTCCACTTCATTTAGATTCTCTTCTGCAAAAGAATTTAAAGGCGAACCGAAAAATGCCAACAGTAATATGACGAATAATATCTGTTTCATGTCATCCTCCCCAAACCTCTTCACTAAACAATTCTATAATCTATTAATCAGCTATAATATCTCTATCATAACTAAATTGTTATTACGTTTTATTATACAATATCGTTTCTGCTAGGAACGTAAATTTGTTAATAAATTGAAAGGTTTTCAGCCGTTTTTTAGAATTCACCACATTAAAAAGCTAGCACTCTGTAAGAAGTGCTAGCTTTCCCCTTAAACCGCTTTCTGTTTTCTCTTCGTGTAAAGAACTAACAATACTCCTAAACCTATTAGGATGAAACCAATTAAGATAAAGTTAAAGATTGTTGTTGCTGTATTCGGAAGAGCACTTTCATCTTCTTCCTCTTCCCCTTTGACAACTTCCTCCACTTTCTCTTCTTCATTGTTACTGCTTTCTTCTGATGAAATTTGTTCAGCTAATTCCTCTGTTACATAATTAACCTCTTCTTTCACATCATCAGTTTTCTTACTGTCATCAGAATTTTCTAGTTGCTTCTTGTCATCATCTGCATTAGACACTTCTTTCGGTTTTGAAGCTTCCTGTTCATCATCTTCTTTAGGAGGGATTGGGGCTTCCTCTTTTGGCTCCTCATCCTCTGCCGGAGTATGATCACTCTCTTCACGTTCTCCACCATTTTTTGTTACAGATAAGATATTCCCTGCATTGTCATACGTATATTCAATCGTTTGGCCGTCTTCATATTCTACTGAAGTGAGACGATTTAGCTCATCGTACGTATACGTCGCTGCAAATACAGCTGAAGTTGGTAGCAGCAAGGAAAAAAGTATTGTTAAGAACAACACAATTGGTTTAAACGATTTTTCCTTCATATTTTTCTCCTTTTTCGGTTCTTTAAGCAAGATTCGCAAATTTAGGCCTTGTCGTTAACCTCACTAAGGACGGTAATACTTTAACATTGAATATAATAAAGCATTCTTTTTGGTATAGGCCGGGACAACTATGATTTTGTTATCCTTCTTCATTTTTACTTTGAACTGAAAGGCTCGTTCCTCAATAAATACATCTTTAATATCAGTAAAATAGAATCTGGATTTTTTTCTTCCTCGAACATATATGACTTGGTTGCCTCTTATTTGTACATATTCTCTTGAGTAGATTACTTTCATGATCAGTGGAAACAGCATAACGATACCAGCAGCGATGTACCAGCCAATCGTGCTTTCATCACTCTCTCCTGACTCAATCCACAACCCTAAAAACACAAGAATACTTGCTACCAGAGCACTAAATAAAAATGAAACTGTCAGCATCCAATTGGATACATAAAATGTCTGATTTCTAAACAATTTAACATCAACTTTTTCAGATTTTCTCTCAATTATCGAGAAGAATATGGTCGGGAATAAAAATACTGCTATTCCCGCCAATGCTACTGGTAATAATACTAAAATATGAATCACCCTTAATTATTACTATATTTTGTGCCATTATCATTTGTTGGCTTTTGTGTATTTAAGGCTGACTGTACATTCGAACTTTGGCTTTCCGGAACCGGAGTGAGAGCATATGAAGCAGCTGCATTCACCGAACTCCACATCACATTATTCGCTGTATCTGTAGCATTAACCGCGAGTGACTTTTTACCTGTTCCAAATAAAATATTTGAAACACCTGTATTACTTCCTGGGACAATTCCTATTCCTGCCAATGCCAAATTCTTCTTATGATTTAGGCTATCTGTTGCCCCTGCCAAGCTCTTATTATCATAGATATGCCCTACAACATCCTCTGTATATCCACCAGCTAAGTTCCCTGTAAAGCCTGCTGCTGATGATGCAGCCATAGTTGCTGCTGGACCTGAAAACAACGCCGCACCAGAACCGATCATAAAACCTGATACAGCTCCACCTGATGCCCCAGTAACGGTTCCTTTTAGAATATCGTCACCTTGTATTGCTGCACTAACGCCACCAACAACTCCCCCGACGACTCCTCCGACTAGACCACCTATTGCTCCGGTTTTCAGGAATGCAAAGTTTCCATCGGCATCAATATATATAACTGGGTTATTGCGTGAATATGCATATCGGTTTAGCGTTGGACTTATGACTACAGAACCTATCACTACGTCCTCATTAAGGAAGCGTTGATCCTCAGGGCTATAATATCTTGCTCTCATATATTGAAGACCGTTCTCCTCGGTCTGAACGCCAAACTGTCCTACATATAGGTAAGGTTGGTCAATTGTTCCTTCTTGAGCCAAAATGTTACCGAATGGATCGTACATGTAGCGTCCTATAACCTCTTCATTACTATCAGAAATCGCTGTCGTACTACCTCTAAAATCTTGATGGTAATAATATTGGTTACCTTGAGAATCCTCAAATCCAATTAACCCTAATCCATATAAATAAACCTTATCAACTTTTCCTTCTTCATCTATTTCCATAAGAACAGAAGGGAATTGTGCGTTAGGGTTTACAACGAATCTTGTTGTCTCATCTTCTACCGTTTTCGCAATACGATTGTTATTAGCATCATATTGATAGTTTGAATCTCCTACAGCTGTTAAACGATTTCTTGAGTCGTATGTAAACGTTTCAACTTCACCGTTTAATAGCCCCTCTACCATATTCCCATCTTTATCATAAACATAAGGAGTTCCATTTGACTCTTCAATTTGGTTTCCTTTAGCGTAACTTGATGTAACTTGAGAGAATGGAAGATCTGGCACCAGGGAAATACTGCTGCTTTCGGATATTACATTTCCTGCACCGTCATAACTATACGAATACTCATTAATTAGTTCGCCTTCTGAAGTCACGTCTTGTAACTCAGTAAGCTGGCCACTTTCATCGTACGCACGTTTTTCAACCGTACCATTCGGTCTTGTTGTCTCTACAAGTCTATTATTATCATCATAGTTGTAAGAAGTCTTTTGATCAGTCCAGTCTGTTACTTCCACTAACTGATTTGCCTCATTATAAGCATACTCAACTACTTTTCCATCAGGGTACGTTATAGAAGTTACATTTGAGTTAGCATCGTAAGCGTACTGAATTGTGTTTCCATATACATCGGTATACTTAGTTAAACGGTTTAACGCATCATACGTATAATGAATTGTTCCTGTTTGATCTGTTATCGTCAGTACATTTCCGTTCGCATCATACGCGTAGTCCGTCACATTGTCAGGCTCTGTTATTTTACTAACATTTCCTCTTGCATCATATTCATATGACGTTGTTTCCCCTCTGCCGTTTACCATCTCAGTCATTAACCCACGGTTATTGTAATTATACGTAATTTCCTGGCCTCCAGCTGAAACAATTGATTTAAGCTCACCGCTATGGTTATAGCTAAATTGCATTTCATTACCATTCGGGTCCGTTAACGCCGTCCGGTTGCCGTCTCTATCAAACCCTTGCTTGCTCACACCTTCTAGTGCGTCCACACTAGAAACTACTCTTCCTAGAGCATCGTAGCTGAGCGTCTGTTGATGGCCGAGCGGATTAATCACCTTAATAAGTTGATCGACTTGATCATATTCGAGTGATTCAGAGCTACCTAATGCATTTGTCACTTCAATTAGGTTGCCTACTGCATCGTAATTAAGTGACGTCACGACATTGTCATATGCGTCTTTTTCACTTAGAACATTCCCTTCACCGTCGTATGTGAATGAAGACGTGTTCCCTAACGGATTTGTAATACTAGTCACTCTGCCTTTTTTATCGTAAGCAAAAGTTGATGTATTCCCTTTGGCATCAGTAATGGCATTCAAACGGTCTTCACCGTTATAACTATAACGAACCGTCTGATTAAGAGCATTTGTTTCCTCAATTAAGTTTCTATTGCCATCATAACTGTAACGAGTTGTATTACCATTAAAGTCAGTTTCTTCAATAAGGTTGTTAAATTGATCATATGTGTATGTGTAACTGTTACCGAAGTGATCCGTTACTTTAGCTAAATTAGAATTGTTATCATATTCAAACGTTGTCTCATAACCATCCTTATCTAAATGCGAAATCAAGCGTCCAATTTGATCGAATTCTAATTGAGCCGTTAAACCTTGTTGATCTGTTATTCCATTTAATAGACCATTTGAATACTCATAGATTGTTTCTCCACCTTCAGGCTGTTTAATCGAAGTTATTAATCCATTATCATTGTAAGTTAGAGCATAAGTATTACCAATCGGGTCTATCATTTTCGTAATTAGATTTCTAGCATTATAATTGAAAATTGTTTTATCACCTTTGGCATTGACAACTGAAAGAACATTATTACGATCATCATATGTCATTGTCGTCGTACGGCCTAATGCATCTGTGACAGTCAACAAATTACCACGTTCATCATACGTGTAAGTTGAGCTATTTCCGTTCGCATCGTGATCTTTAATCATATTGCCAGCTGAATCATACTCAATGTTATTTGTATTTCCTAATTCATCCGTACGGCTCACAAGTTGATAGCGGTTATTGTAAACAAAAACCTGTTGATTTCCTGCACGGTCTGTATAAGTTGTTGTTAATTTATCCTGATCAAGGTCCTCGTCGTATTCAAAGTGGCCTTCTTGACCTTTAGAATCTTTTTGAGCAATTACGCGTCTTACTTCATCAAACGTATTAGCAAAGATTTGCTTACCTTCATGGTCAGTTGCCGTTACAATTTGTCCTAGCTCATTGTACGTATAATGGATCGAGTTTTGTGCTGCATCTGTTTTCTTTACTAACGAACCATTCTCATCATAAGTAAATGTTACCTCTCTATTACTATCATCTAAAACAGAAGTAAGCATATCTTGTCCATTATATTGAAAATGCATTTTCTGTCCAGAAATTGGCTCTTCAACACTTGAAAGCTTACTAGAATCATCATAGCTTAGTAGTAAAACTTGCTCATGTTCATTGAACTTTTCTACTAGGCGTCCATCTGTATCAAATTCAAATCTTTCATTGTTATTTCCGGTTAACGTATAACTACCATCGTCATTTTTGACTAAATCAAAAGACTTCATTGCCGTATCCGGAGATTCATAACCACCATCGCCTACTTCAACAAAGGTGTTTGATCGATTTGAATCCCATTTCACAACAGCTAAACCACTTTCTGACTCTTCAACACTAACCTCAAAACTATGTGTCCAGCCAGCACCCATTACGCCTTCATCTAATAATAATGAATTATAATAGACATCAAAATCTAAAGGTATCGCACCATTACTAGATAATAACGTTTCCTTTAACACTTGAGCACCAGTTGCCGTGTCAATCGGGTCAATAATTGGTACACCAATTGTCATTTCAGGATAATTGGGCTGCTGTGACTTAATGTTATTTTTAGCACCAATCCCTGATAATACGCTTGCTTGTCCAACAAAACTACCGGACTTAATAAATACATTTGAATCGTAAATAGCATCACCTGCATCAGCAATTGCTAATTTAATTCGGTTGTATTCTCCTGGTGTTACTTTGGCTCTAATAGGGAGAACAACTGTTAGGCCATCCATCTCAGTATTGATATCTCCACCACCGTCAGTAAAATCATTGTTCCGGAAAAGCTCGGGAAAGCTTGCATCCGTTCCATACGGATTTCCTCCATTAACTGTATTAATAGCAACAGGGATATCTGTACCTGGAATCGTCGCAACATTTTCACCGTTCACAAAAAATCCAAACACATCATTGTATGAACTATTTACATATTCGTTATATTCATCAGATGCGAATACATACTCAAAATAAACTTCATCACTTGTTGGAATGAAATCAAATTCTAATACCGTTGCATCATAAGTTGTATATCCAGGAATTAATGCTTCTAAATCAGGATCTCCCGATAAACCATTATTTTCTGAGATAGACGTGCTTTCATTAGGTCCTACAACATTATGTATACTTCCTGTACTAAGAATAATCCCATCCTCAAAACCGATAGTCTCTTCTTCTGCACTGAAAAATCCGGCAGATGTCTCGATACCGGTATACTCAACATTTCTTATCACAACACCAGAACCTACAAGAGCCTCAGCTAAAATCTCACCCTCCGTCTTACCTTCAGGATTGTCGAGACTATCAAGGTCCCAGATTGCCCATTCTGATTCATTTAAGGCAGAAAACTCTCCCCTATCTTTTTTTGTTTCGCCTACACGTTGAGTTGTTTCTTGAGGCTCTTGTTCGTCTAGTACTTCTGACTCTTCTGCTCCTGTTTCTTCAACCTCAACAGTTGTATCTTCTTTAACTGCTTCAGTCTCTGTTTCTTCAACAGCATTTTCATTTTTCTCTTGAATCACTTTTTTTGTGTCATTATTATCTTCTTGTTTTTCTTCAAGAGGTGTCTCTTCTATTGCTTCTGCTTCTTCAGTCACTGGCTCTTCTTCTTGAACCTCTGCTTCTGCTTCTTCATCAGCATTTTCGTTCGCTACATCAGCTTCTAGAGAGCTTGCTTCTTGCTCAGGTTTTTCATTTTGCGCAAACTCAGTCGCATATACTGTCCCTATTGGTAATAAGTGATTAATAGTTAACAGAATTACCAGGAAGACAGCAATTATTCTATTATTCTTCTTCATAACCATGTGCAGATTTTTCTCCTTTTCTTTGACATTTTTTGTACTTTTCTTATTATTCCATAGAAATATGTCAAAAAAAAGGATATTTTTGATAAAATCTAGTTTTTTTTACCTAGTCGATTAGATATTTCTAACGCAAGGATGTAATAAGAAAACCTATTACTTTCTGACAGTTCGAAAAATAACACTATATTTCTCAACATCTCCAACTTATAATATGAAAGAAACAAGTAAATCATTTCAGGAGGAATGTTATGTGAAAAGGTTGTTCTTGGCTTTATTGTTTGCTTTAACTCTTTTTGCTTTACCTGCCTTAAGTTTTGCAGCACCATCTAATTCAGATTTACAACATTATGTAGATGAAATTGGTTGGACAAAAACGGAGCTCGTTGAATATCTCGACTTTTATGGCCTTACATTACAAGATTTTGAGAATATGAAAGAACTGAGCGAGTTTCTTGGACCCGTTCTGACTGAGGAAAATTTGCTGGAGCTTCTGGATATGTATGATCTGACATTAGAAGCCGCTACTGAGTTACTCATGTTAAATGGAGAGTTAGAAGAAGGACAAACGATTTTAGAAGTCTATACTTTTTGGGACGACCTAGATTTCAATCTGTATTTTTATCATTTAACTCCAATTACGGACGAGAATTTACAACAACTACTAAAAGATTATGACTTAACAATAGATGAGCTCAACGCCTTATTGGCCGAAAACGATGACTCTCTTAATAACTATGAATTTATTGAAGACCTTGAGTGGGCAGTTGATTTCTATTTGCACTACAATGATGAACTAGATTACTCCGATATTGACAGTCTATTTAGCGAGATCGGCTTAACTAGCGAGGAACTCGAAAGGTTATTTACCCACTTTTTATCTCTAGATTTTGAAGAACCTGCTTTTTTGGACAAGCTATTAGAGCTCTCTGAGCGTATGATGGCGTTTGAAGACTTTGACAGCGCTTCTGAATTAACAGCTGGACAAATTGCCGAACTCCTCGACATCTTCACGCAATTAATTGACCTATTTGAACTTGATCTGAAGTATTATTTGGTTAAAGGTGATGAGAAAAAGGCAATCTCCTTTGAAATGCTTTTAACAATGACAACCACAGACGGTTATGATTTATTAATCGAACTGTACAACAAACAAGGTGAGTTCCTTGCTGATCTTCTTTTCACAGCAGATATGTTCGGCTCAGAACTGATTGCCGAAACAGGTCAAGATTTAAAAGAAGCTGAGGAAATTATATCTAAGAAAATATCCGACACCAAACAAGAACAGACGGCTGTGCACCAACCTGTAACGAAAACTGAAAAAGGGGCGAAACTTCCTAAGACAGCATCTGATTACGTGGCGAAGGCTTTAGGAGGGCTTGTGTTAGCCTTTACCGGATTCGCTCTATTCCGTCGCTTTAGATGGAACAATGCGTAAAGCTCGTACTACACAAAGAGGATTTAGTCGGCTTCTTCTTCTATCCTTATGCAGTATGTTAATTGCCTTTGGCCTTTGGTTTTCTACTACAAACGCTTATACCTTTTTAAAAGGGTATTTCTTGTTTAAGACTGGAAACATTTCGAGTGAAACAGTTTCAGCAGACGGCCCTATTCTAGAAGAGGAAGAACCTGGGATCGAGCAGAGTCATGAAAAGGAAACGGTAACACATAGTGCTGCCCAGGACTTTCCATTACATCCTCAACTTGGCGATTTAATGGGCGAATTATATATTCCTAAGCTTGACGCCTCCTTGCCTATTTATCATGGAACTGATGAGAACGAACTTGAAAAAGGGGTCGGCCATTATGCAGGTAGTGTTTTGCCTGGCGAGGCTGATAATTCTGTGCTAGCAGGACATCGTGATACCGTTTTTCGTAGGTTAGGAGAAGTTGGCGAAAATGATTTATTAATTGTCACAACAGCAACTGGCGAATTCACGTATAAAGTCCGACGTGTCCGGATTGTCGATGAAGACGATCGCACTGTTATTGTCCCGAGGCCGAAAGCAACGTTAACCGTTTCTACTTGCTATCCCTTTCATTTTGTTGGATCAGCTCCTGAGAGGTACGTGTTAGTAGCTGAGTTGAAAGGTGAGGAACGATTGAAACGGGAGAGAGAGTAGTGAAAAAAGAGGGCTCCATCATAAGTGGAGCCCTCTGTTCATCTTAATTTAGACTGTAGCAACTTGCTTTCTTTTAGCAACCAATAAAGCAATCATACCAGCTGCTACTAATAATGCACCGATTAACAAGAAGTTAAATAAGTTTGTAGCTGTATCTGGTAACACTTGGCCACCTTTTGTCTCATTGTTAGAGTTGCTTGTAGTTGCAGCAGCCTCATCTGAATCAGCATCTTCAGATTTAGTAGACTCTTTAGATGTCTCCTCTGATGTCTCTTCTGAAGTTTCTTCTGTTCCTTCGATAGCTGCTAACTCTTCATTTGTAAACTCAAACACTCCGTATATACTGAAGTGAGTCACGTCTGCACTTACTACACCTGTTTCCGCATTGTAGACCGGTTTTATATACTCTTGCTTATCACCGTTTTCATCAATGTAAACAACTCGTACATTTTCCCAGTTATCAACAAGGCTTGGATCAACTGTAAACGTTAATGTAATTGGTGCGTCACCAAATTGAGTAATTTTAGTACCGTCAGCCTTTATTAAAGAGAAATCATATAATTCACTTAATAGGCCTTTACTATTTTTACTCTTGATACTTTCAGAAACTTCACCAAAAGTGAAAGTTACTTGTTCGCCATCAAGGATGGACGCAGGAATTAGAACTGTTACATTATTATTACTTAGCTCTACTTTACTATCACTTTCAAACTGCTGTGCTACATCTGCAGTAATAGTAATAGAATTGGCAGGTGTTTTAAAGCTATATACTTTTGTCTCTGATTCATAAACGAAATCAGTCTCATCAATCGCATATACGTGCTCTGCTACTGGTACATTATTGTATACGCCTCCTGGCACTGTATCATATACATCTCCAGGTACATTGTCATACACGTCTCCTGGCACTGTGTTGTATACATCTTCATGTACATTGTCATACACGTCTCCTGGCACCGTGTCGTATACATCTTCATGTACATTTTCTTGATACACATCGTTATGTACATCTTCACTATAAACATCTTCTGTTACTGTATACACATCCTCAGTTACAGTGTAAACGTCATCGGTTACACTGTTATCATCACTCGCTGCGTATGTAGTTGTTGTTCCAATTGGCGCAAGAATTAACGCAAAAGCTGTTAAGCCACTAATAAATGATAGTTTACTGCTTTTTTTCATTTTCTTCGGTCCCCTTTTTCATTTTTATTAGGATCCCTTGTCCACCTCCTTTTTAGCTATAATCTAGTAATCCCATATGAAATTACTAGTTTATAATACCTAATAATGGTTAATTTGTCTATAATTACTAGTAATTTTTTCTTAGTATTTTGTTTCTGAATCCCTTATTTTTAAGTCTAATTGATCAGGATCATTGACATACCCCTCTATTATCAAGTTTACATCTTCTTCCTCTCCTAAATCAGATAATGCTGCTATCGCTTTAATAACTAGCTCTTCGCTGTCATTACCATACTCATGTACAAGACCCACAATCTCTTTATGCCATCCCTTTATATGATAAAATCTAAGCATTTCTTCTAGAGCTTCATTACTCATTTCAAACTCCCGGCTATTATGAGCATCCCCAATTGGATTTTCCTCAACTAGTTTGACATTGGTTTTATACGTTTCAAAGATCATTTCGGGTAACTCAGAGTAGGTCACGTTACCTCTGTTATCATCAAAATTATCTTTTGTTGTTAGAAATATGGAAACATTCAATGCTTGTTTATATAAATCTTGATGAAACTTATCAATATTGAGCCCACGTAAATAATAGTCTAACGCTCTTTCTGTCTCCCCCACCTGCTCTAACATCAATCCTGCTCGATATAGAACATTTGAATTATTAGGCTCTAACTTTGCAATCGTTTCACTAATATCGACTACACGCACTTTAAACTCATCTGTGTACTGATTATGGTTATGAAGTTGGACATTAGCATCTCCTAGCAAATACCAATATTTAAGATTGTTTTTGTTATACGTTACTGCTTTAGTGACTATTTCATGCCGTTCAAATAAAGAATTTATGACCCTAGCATTGTTATATTCTTGTTCTGCTAGATTGAAACGATAAGAAATAATAAAACAGAAAATTACTACTATCAAAAATCCATATAGTCCATACTTTTGGTATTTTGGTAAAACTGGTTCAGATTTTGCACTAGATTTTTCGTTTGTTTGTTCAACCAACCCCATTACAAACATCCAAAAAATGATTAGCCAAATGGTCCCATACGACATATTAAAATCCATAAAGCTATGTGAGAAGATCGTGACGGTTCCAACGATTACAGCAATAAAGGTTGAGCGATCTCCGGCTCTTAAATAGTTTTGAAAAATCATAAAATAGAGATATCCGAAGAGCACCAAAAAAGTAATTAATCCGAACCAACCAATATCAACAATCCACTCTAAAAAGCCATTGTGAATTTTATTGGACTGGATTGGTAGCTGTTGATATTTATAAGAAAGGGAAGACCACGCTTCACCACCAAAACCGATTAAAGGAGAATCTTTACTAATTTCGATCGCATCTTGCATAAACAAATAGCGTTCTCTTGCTGATGAATTTTCCACTTCAATAGATGTTACTCTTTCTTGCATTGCTTCTGGTAATTGTTTATATACTAAGCCTTCATTTGTTAGGTCTAAATACCCTAAGAGCCCAACAAATAGAAAAGCAACTGGTAAAATGTATTGATAATATGCTTTATTTGTAAGCACACTCCATTTTTCACGATAACGTCTGCTGATATGATCTACTACTTCAATTAAGAATGAAACTAGCACACTTACCAGTAGTAAGGTGAGTAAGCCTGGATACTGCGAGACAATTGTTGGCTCTGCTTCAATTAATCTCGTAACTAGAAGAGCTCCAAGTAACGAGAATATAGTAAATAATACATAACGAATCTGTTCAAAAGGCTTTAGTAAAATCAATCCAAGTAACCATGTAAAAGGCAAGATGACATACATACCACGAGAATAGGACTCAATAAAGCAAACCATATACACAACTAACGGTAGTGAATACATTAAGGATGCTGTAAATTTCTCCTTTTCTTTCGTCAACATGATTAATGTAAATAAGAAAAATACCGCCATCAGTAATCCGTATGTATTCGGATATTGCAGCACACCCGAAAAGCGCTCTTGAATAATTGATTTATGAAATTCTATTAACTGGTAGTGAACAAGGATCATGTGAATAGCCAACCATAGACCCGTTACTTGAAACACAATCGGCAAAAGCTTTCTAATTTTGGGACTTAGACTAGACCAATACAACAATATAAAGAAGGCAACGTAAGTGGTCCAACGGATAAACGAGTCCCAGGCACCTTGAGGGTTTTGCGCCATAAAAAGTGAAACCAAATAACACAATGGAAATATGACGAAAAGAGCTACATTTTTTAATGAATACAGCTCTTTTGTGACTATCAGGCGAATCACTAACATAATAAACAAACTGCATATAAATAATGAAACACTATAAAAATCGTAAGAAAAATACAATCCTCTGAAATAAGGAGTTATAATGAATAAAATTGACAACATGAGAAAAATAAACCAATTCATTCGATTTCACCTCTCTTTCTAATAGATTGATAGGATTCTTCAAAGACATTACGAAAGATCCTCCCGGCAAACTGACTTAGTACTAAACGAGTCCCAGGGGAAACTTCATCTGGACCAATCCAAATGGAAGCTACGTAGTTCTCGTCAAAGCCGACAAACCAACCATCAAAAGATGTTGTACCGGTTTTCCCAGCTATAAGCTCTGTATCAAACCATGCCGTACTTCCTGTTCCCTTTTTAACGACTTCCTCGAGTAGTTTTGTCATGATTTTAGCCGTTTCAGTTTCGATCATTTTCTTCTGTTTTGGTTTGCGTTGATCGATTGAACGACCAATTGATTTTTTCACTTCATGAATTGCCGCTAACTCGATCATCTTCCCTTTATTCGGAAAAACAGTATACGCTTGCGCCATCGCTAAAGGCGATGTACCAACGCTTGTATACCCTAGTGCGTTACGATATCCATCGTTTATGTCAATGGCAAATAAGTCATAATTTAGAACTGCCTCAATACCTGTCTGATAGCCAATCTGGTGCAACAACCATACAGCCGGTACATTATACGACTCAATAAATGCTTCTTTTAACGAAACTTCACCTCTAAAAGAGCGATCTGCATTTTGAGGTGTATAATCGCCAAACGTCATAGGTTGGTCAACTAAGAGGCTTTCTGGTTTCCAACCTGCCTCTATCGCTGGTGCAAATGCGATTAACGGTTTGAAAGAAGAGGCTGGCTGTCTTGTTGTTTGTGTTGCACGGTTAAAGGGGGTGTCTAAAAAATTTCTGCCTCCTATCAAACCAAGTATGGCACCAGTTTCATGGTCAGCGATAACCATTGCGCCTTCTACAAAGATATCAGTTGTTTCGGGAAATAATTCATCCTCCATAAACGCATGGAAAAGCACTTGCTGCAAGTCTAAATCTATATTCGTATAAATTTCATACCCTTTGCGAAAGTATTCCTCTTCCTCAAATCCTTGCTCTCTTATTTCTTCTATTACGTAATCAATATAGGAGTGAATGGCAGTGCCTTGATGATAGAGAGAGTCATGGAAATCAGCAACCTCGCTATCTCTTTCATTTTTGTTTGTATGTACATAATTCTCTTCACTGATCTCATGGAAAAATACTGTAAACTGTTCTAATAATGGCTTGAAATGTAAATGCTCTGCTTTATAAAGTAGGAAAGCAGCTTCTAATTCTGTTAAATCTTTTATATTTTTTTGAAAATAATAACTCGATGCATTGTTTAGCCCTACTAGTCCGTGACCAACATATACATGATTAATAAAGATAATCTCCAACTCTTCAGGGGTTTTAGAACGCAAAAAATAACGTGAGAGAAGACGTTTCAACGGGTTATCGGGGTATAACATTTTAGGCAAAGATTCTAATTTGTTATTTTCCATCAAGTATTTTGAAATTATTTCTGGGATGTCACCTTTTTCAAAAGACTCATGGGGTACGAGACTTACTTCATCCCTATCGTATAGTAATGTTCGTTTAGGCATTTCTATATTATTCTTAACGGAAATAACATTTGCAGTAAAAGTAATCCCAAGTAATAAAATAACAGAAGAAACTAAGGCGAGGATAAGTATCTTATTAATTTTTTTCTTTTTGAAAATTAGTTTCATGATTCAAAGCTCCTAGGTGTAATTGGAAAAACACTACAAAAAGTTCCATATTTTTCATTTCCACCTAAGTATACATTATGACATTTGACCTATACAATACAAAATTAAATATCTTAGTTGAAAAAAGACGACAAAATAGGGTTGTCCCATAGGTATAAATCCCTTAGAACAACCCAAAACAAGGAGCACTTCTTCTCTCGACGAATAGCGAAAAAGCCAGTGGCCCCATATTATTCACCTTTTGAGAACAGCTCATTATCAAACATATATTACTCACAGTGTTTCCATTACCTTCTTCTCCAACACCGCCAAAATCGCTTCGATTTCATTTAACTTTGGACCATTCAACTCCTTGAATTGTTCAAGCTCTTTACGATATTGTTCAACGTTCTTTTCAGCTGTCTCTGAAATTGTTGCGCGCTGGTCCGGGCTAATTTCTTGGGTAATATTCCAGACCATTTCGCTCTTTAGTAACCGTCCTTCGATAATAGCTTGACGTCTAAGAAGCTCTTCCTTTTCCGCTTCAAGACTTTCTTTCCACGCTTTTAGTTCATTGTCCATCGTAGTCCTCCTTTACACTTCCTTTGGTTTGCTTCTTTTTTCAACATCTATTTATAACTTCAAATGGACTATGTATAATGTCCATTTCCCTTGTTTATAAGAACTGAAACATGCATGTTAATTGGACATCAGAACAATCGAGGCTAGAAATCTATTGCAACAGTTGCAAAACTCCTTGTGGCAATTGGTTCGCTTGGGCCAACATCGCCGTAGCTGATTGATTAAGGATATTACGTCTCGTGTATTCAGTCATTTCAACTGCCATGTCTACATCTCTTATACGAGATTCAGCTGAAGATAGATTTACATGATAATTTGATACATTGCTATGAATATGCTGCAGTGCATTTTCATAGGAGCCCCATTTTGAACGTTCAGATGAGATCGTTGCTATCGCTGCATCTAATTTTTTAATAGCTTCATGAGCATCTGAAACAGTTATCATTGATAGATCTCCTACTCCTATAGTTGAAGCCCTAGCATCTGTTAAGATTAGTTCTAGAAGTTGGCCTTCATTGGCTCCCGTTTGGATTTGCAATGGTAAATCTGTTACTGTCTCGGTTGTTGTAACTTCTTCCCAGGTTGTAATTTCAGTCTCGTATGTTTCTTCTGTTATTTCTGTGTCATGAATTAAGTAATTTGAGGTGAGGTTGAATGTCGTTGCAAATTCACCGTGATCGTGTCTTATTTCGATATACCACCTGCCACTTATAGGATTTTCAAACGTCATTTTTTCATCGCTTGCAGCGTATCCGTTATAGGACGCCATTGTTGAAGACGTGTTTTGATTATCTGTTATTGAGACAGATGAGTTTAAAAAGTCACTGTTATAGCCAAAAACCTCACCATTTGGGCTTACAATATTCATATCAGGCCAGTATGCTCCTGACTCCGTACCAAAAAAGGCTTCTACTTCTAATAAAGGTGGATCAGGGTCTTCCGGTATTTCGATGTAGCCAGCCGTTACTCTATTGGCAATTCCCGGTTCAACTGTCACAATTTTATTCATAGTTGGAGTTGTCTGTGTGATCGTTTCTGTTACGGGTACCAACTCGGTTGTCGTAATTTCCTTTGTAAGTCCCGTACTATTTAGCAGATGTATACCGTTAAAAGTAGTTGAATTGGCAGTACGGTCAATTTCACTTGTTAATTGTTCTATTTCCTTTTGGATAGCTTGTCTATCTTCAATTGTTAAAGTATCATTGCTTGCTTGAACGGCCAGCTCCCTCATTCGGTGAAGCATATTATGTATTTCTTGGAGTCCTCCTTCTGCCGTTTGAATAAGTGATACGCCGTCTAAAATATTTCGATCTGCTTGTGATAAGCCTCGAATTTGCGACCTCATTTTTTCAGAGATGGCCAATCCAGCTGCGTCATCTGCTGCACGGTTGATGCGTAGTCCAGAAGAGAGCTTCTCCATTGTTTTACCTGCTCGAAAGCTATTTTGCTGCAATTTATTCAAAGAGTTTAACGCCATAACATTTTGATTTATTTTCAAAGATTTTCACACCCATAAGTTTTTATATCTTATATATCGGTATATTAGTCCCAGGTTTTAACTTTTTTTGTAGGGGTCTGACCCCTCTTTATGACAGTAACGCATAAAAGAGGGGTCTGACCCCCACTCTACTTCTCAATTTTCTCATAAGTTTCCCGGTTACAAATGATGTAAAGAACTGCTTCATTTGGGATCTTTTCATTTAGCCGACGATTAATATCTAATAAATTTCGATCTGCTATCAATGTTGCCCCTTGTACGAGCAAATCTTGAAATGCATCATTATAGGTTGTCCACTCCTCTTTTTTAGAGATTTTATACAAATCTTCACCATGCTGCCGACTAATAAGCTGGGAGTATACTTGACTGACCCCTTTGTATAGGGCAGAACGTACAGCTAGCCTTGAGATTGTCTCCTGTGATAGGATGAATTCATCTACTTGCACGTGAGAAAAGTTGGAGATGTTCTTTTCTGCCATCACTTCAACAGTCGTATGTACATCAGGAGCTAAGCGTTCAACTGTAATTGCCACAAGTAAGGACTTTGCATCCCTTAAAGAGGGATCTTGAATAGAGTCATCCGAAAAAACTATGACAGCACTAGCCTTTGATAGATTCGCTTTTTCATATGGTTCTTCTGTTGTTGGGTCCCCTTGTACATAATGAATGCGGGTATTATTTATTAATTCAGTTGGTGCCTTAGGCAATGTATCAATGACAACAACTTCTATATCCTCATCGGAATCAAGTATTTCTTGTAATGCCGATTCTGACTTCTTATCCCAGCCAATAATCACAACATGTCGCTCTTTCATATAACTCATCCGTCCTTCCTCTCTCATCTTTCTAAAAAGCGTAAAAGAATCAACAATCTTCCCGATTACGACCCCAAGTAAGCCTATTCCTATTAAAAACATAAACACAGAATAGATTTTCGCTGGAATCGTTACAGGTGAGTAATCTCCATAACCAACAGTTGTGAACGTTGTCATGACGAAATAAAAGGTATTTACTAAGCTCTCAAAATTATCAGGTTCGAGAACATACATAACAACTGTACTTAATAAAATGAATAGCGCAGTGGTCAAAAATAACGTAACATTTCGCATTTTTATTAAACCAAGACTAATTTTCAAGAAAAAATACATGATTCCCCCCTAATTAAAAGATCAGCACCCACTCTTTATCACTGTAAAGAGCCACCCAAGGGACTGTCCCCTCTTTACTCCTACAACGCACAAAAGAGGGGTCTGACCCCTACCCTGTGGTGTATGCAACAAACATTGATAAGTTCCCTGTAATAAGGCCACCGACTCGGAAAAACAGCCCGCTCGGTTGACCATTAATGACGTGGGAGCCAATCAGTAACTTGCCTGTATACGGTCCGTCCCACGTATCAATTGTTTGATCTGGCATTGAAAAGTATTCTTGGTAAACAGTAGCTTGATCCTGATAGTAGTCTACATCTTCTTCCAACACCGAGCCTCCAGACACAACCTGAATCCCTCCACCTTCACGGCCAAGTACAGGCTTTTTCACATATGAAGTCATGTTCCCAACTGAATCGTACGTTGGCAAAAAGTACTTCTCTATCGCCGCTTGTTCAATTCTCGTATACCATTGATCTTTCTTCTCCCAAATCAATGAGAGAATTGCTTTTGATTGCATTAAAAGTGCAGATGGAGGATTAATCACTTTCACTTTATCGTTCATTAAATGCACGATAAAGCGCTCTCCAATTTGCTCACCGGTCGCGCTTTTTTCATTTAGAAAATACTCTAGTGGATAAAGCCGATACAAAAAGTCAATTTTCTCTCCTTCTGGTGTCCTGACATCCTCTTCTCCGACAACGATATCCTCAAGTGGTATGTACTGCGCCTGCTGTGGATACAAATCCATTAAATATCTAACTGTTTGTTTATCCTCGTCATGCCAATCCGCACATGTAAAATACAATGTATCCGTACTAGCAATATTGTAATCACGAATCACTTGATTCCATGCATTACGGATTTT
The DNA here is from genome assembly GCF_056619965.1 of Halalkalibacter sp. HAAS-P014. Lineage (NCBI taxonomy): Bacteria > Bacillati > Bacillota > Bacilli > Caryophanales > Bacillaceae > Halalkalibacter > Halalkalibacter sp. HAAS-P014. The sequence continues at coordinate 125,636 of NZ_JBWQTV010000010.1, forward strand.
TCCGTCCATTTGAATATTCGGATTCGCTCTTTGATGTTCCCTACAGAGCACATCTTGAGCGATCGCAGCTTCTACTAACCCGACTGGTGTATCCGTATTGCCCTCAATTACTTTTAACCCTTGCGCTGACGCAATGAAATCATAGCGACAAAAATAAGAAAACAACTGCTTACCTTCAGCTAGCAGCAAATCCCATAAGAAAACAGAAATTCCAAGTTTATGGATAATAGAACGATCTTTTCCTATTTGCTCATATGTCTTTTGAAAAATATCATTTACAGCTCGCGATGCATCTTCTACTTCACGGACAAGTGAAGATGGAATAACCAAAAGAGAATCGCTCATATACTGATTGTCTTCGTAATTCTCATATAATGAAGCCCAAGTAAAACCTCGCTCCGATACTTTACGCTCAAGTTCTAGCCAGCGTTTTAAATATCGATCGGGGTCAAACGGCTCTGTAAGTGATTTATAGGGAAGCACGTTTGTAGCAACCTCCTTGAATAAAATTAAGTTATTCATCTTTTCAGTTTTAGGATCGGTTTTTCAGCAAGTTTAGTTCGGTTTCCGGCTGGATTCTAATGTTTTCCGATCACTTCTCTTCGGATTCCGGCCGGTTCTCTTATGATTCCGGCCATCCTCTTTTTTTTCGGCTGGCTCACCAGCTTTTCCGGCCACTCTTCTCTTGATTTCAGCCGGTTCTCCTGTTATTCCGGCACTTTCTCTTTTTCCGTCCGAAACTCCCTTGATTCCGGCCACTCTCATCCGGTTTCCGGCCAAGTCAACGGCTTTTCCGGCTACCCCTCCTGTTTTTCCAGCCATCCACCTCTTGATTCCGGCCAGTTCATAAGTTTTTCCGGCCGAAACTCTCACGCCCCCACGTTCTAGTAGCTTATCGTAGCCGCGACAATCATCCCGACTAATATCGAAACACCACCAAGTAACAAACCAACGGCAACATTGCCCTTTTCTACTTCTTTTGCCAGATTGGTCCCCCTTGTTAGTACGTACTCAATAACGATGTGGAGTACGATTTGGATAATGATCGCGATCGCTGCCCAAATCATCAAGTCAATTAAATTAATAGAATGGCGAATTGCCGATTGTAGTACGACAACTAGCCCGGCCATTTTTCCGAGTAATTTCAGCGTCACAGCTGTATTGCCATTTTTGATCTGTTCTCGTTCTGAGTACGGTGACGTTAATTTAAAAATGTATGTCCCAATTACGAATAACACAAGTGAGACGGCAAGGTAAATAATAAAGTGATCAAATGTCTGTAAATAAAATGTTAAGTCCATTCATGTACTCCTTTCACCCCACAAGGTAAAAAATAAGAGAGGTTATCGGTTATTTGTGCTCCTGCCCGGATGCCAAACGCACTCGGTTTTTCATTTACGATGAAACTTCCTATTAATAAATGAGCTTCCTCTAATCCTTTTTCTGTTTGAATCTTGGTAGTGGGTAGCTCAACAAACTGTTGAAAAACTTTAACGTATCGCTCATACGATTTTGCTTTTTGTGAAAAAAGTATTTCTCCGTCTCTTCGTACTTCTATAGTATCTCCTTCTCGACCAAAGGCCGGTTTTGACACATATGTCATTCCTGTTTCAAGAAACGGTTCTTCATCTAGGTAAGTTGGCAAAAAGTAACGACTGATCATTTCATGTTCATGTTCTGAGAAGATTGGGTGGCGCTGTTCATGCATCCCCCAAATTGCTGCCATTACTGCTTTTGATTGCATTAAAAACGCGGAGGCTGGATTTAGCATTCCTACTTTCTTTTCAGCAACAAGGTTCATAAATTCTATGCCGATTGGAAACTGATCATCTGCCACGTCTTCTACTAACGCTTCAAGTGGATATGTATGCCGATAAACAACATCAATTCTGTTACCTGACTGATCAAATACGCCAACACCATCAATGACTTGGAGGTGACTAAGTGCTACAAACTTCGCCCCTTTAATTTGAGCAATTCCCATTAAGTACATCATTGTTTCGTGGTCTTCAATATCATCTTCATGGGCTGTAAAGACAACATAGGGATGATCTTTTATATCCATTGCACGCGCACAGTGAAATACACTGTTACGAATCGATTTCGCTAAATAATCTTCTTCGGATGAATTCGGGTTCTCCATACGAAACTCATCGCATACAAGTCCATTTACTTCGAAGAGTTCTCGTATAAATGTAGGCGTATCGGAGTTGAATTCAATTAACTTTAGTCCATGATCAGACTTAACAAAATCAAATCGCCCAATTACGGTTTCATATGGCAAGTTCATCATTCGTAAAAACGGTAATGCTTTTGCGGGGAACCCTAAGTCAAGGAACGTTTCATCAGGCGCATTTCGTATAATGGCGTTACCCTTTTTATAAATCGAATACACCTCATTAGTTGCGCGTCGAATCTCATCCGTTAGCTCTTGCTTAATAGGGAGACAATCATATAATGCGTATTCCATCCCATACAAACGGTCCCAAAATTGTGGAATCGATGCATAAAAGGTATCACGCTTTTGCTTCCAGTTATCCACCAAACACACCGCCACCGCCCATACCAGAGCGAGGGTTGGTTGCTCGGTTGGGACTTCTTTGTTCATTTTGATCTTGACGTGGCTGATTAACATTTTGATCTGTGCGACCATCTGTAGCCGGCTGCCTTACTTGGCCCCCCCCGGCACCTCCACCAGCCATCGCTCTACCTGCCATAAAAGCTGCAATCGTTGGAAACCAACTGCCACCATAATAATAATGACCAAAGTTTTCATTGCCCTCTTCTACACATTGATAGCCTTCTGCTTCTTCATCCCACGTCCACGTATCACAATCGGCTTCCTCAGGTGAAGGTGGCCCTGCATCAGGTTGGACATTGTGCTCTGGTTCTGGCTCTGCCGGTACCGAAAACAACTCTTCCTGCACACCCGGTGCACAAGCGGTCAACCCTAATAGCGCGACGCTTGAACTAACCATGCCTTTTAGCAATTTATCCGTCTTTGGTTTCTTCATCTCAACACCTCCTGTATTACATACGAACGCTTCCTAGATTGGTTTCAACTTCACTTAAATTCTATCAGTATGAACAAGAACTGCAAGCAACGAACAATTTTTGTGCAGTCTTTTTCATTCTCTCCTGATTTCGTTAATAATCTAACAAAATGTCTCTCATTATTGACTATATTACACAAGAACCTATGTTACAATAGCACCGGTTTATTATTTTTAATGTGAAAATGAGGTCATTTAAGTGGGTTATAGAGGAAGATTTTTTTCAATTGGAGTAGTTATTTTATTTAATATCCTTCGTTATGTTTATTATCATCAATATTTAGGGCTTCGATTTGAAAGCAATTTTTTTATTTTAACAGCTATTTTTTTAACAATCGCATGGTGGTGTGGGTTACAGTATGATAAGGCAAAATATTATTCAGAAAAAGATCCACTTACAGGTATATACAACCGGCGCACCATTCTTCGCTCCTTTGACAAACTTGCTTCTAGCTGTAAAAAAAATCAGAAAAACCTAGGCGTAATCCTGATTGATCTTGATCATTTCAAAGAAGTGAACGACACTTACGGGCATCAAAAAGGCGATGAATTATTACAACAAGTTTCGGTTGTGTTAAAAAGGATTTCAAAAAAAGATGATTTTGTCGCTAGATGGGGCGGAGATGAATTTGTCATCCTTTCTCCTCTTAAAGAAGGCGATTTTGAATCCGATTACAAACAACTTCTTCAAAGAGAATTAACCAAAATTGATCTATTTCAAAACTCTTTTTTTGGAGCATCAATCGGCTTCGCTCTCCACTCTGTACATGGAGAAACGTTTGAACAGTTAATACAACAAGCAGATCGCTCCATGTATCGTATAAAAAAAGAAAAAGAGCGTTTCTACTCTAGATAGGTAGAAACGCTCTTTTGTGTCATTCCTTTTGAAGCAGGACAATTTCCTCCTCTCGAAAAAATCAGAAAAATCAAAATCGGTTTCAAAAAGCAACATAATTCGCAACAGGTTAGTACTATACTTATAGTATATACTCACATTTCATGGAGGGGATTCGTTTGGAGAAACGATTTTATCCTAAAGCAAGTGAGCTAAAACCCATTAGCGCTTATGCCAAAATTGAAAAGGTTGGTCATGAAATTATTAATTCGAACAAAACAATTGTAAATGTCATTCAAGTTAGTTCAGACGGTTTAACGTTATCGACCGATCTAGATTTCCCTTTACTTGAAGGTATACCTATTACACTAAAAATTAGCATCTTTTCACAATGTACCTTTACAGGTGAAATTGTTTCAAAAGAGTTTAAGAACGACCAGTATTACTATCATCTATGTGCCGACGCTTATAATTTACTTTTTCATAGAACGTTCTTCCACATGCCCACGCGTGACTTAAACGTTCCTTTAGCTGACTTAATAGCACTGACAGAGTTGAAGATTTCTTAATTTATTAGTAGTTAAAGAAAAATGAGGTTCTCTTCTTTAACTACTTTTTATTATACTGCCATTTTCTCTTCGCATTTTCCCATCATTACTTCTAATAGGTCTTGTCCCTCTAATGGCGTCCATGGAACTTTAATCCCCTTGCCTGGAGCAACCGCCATTCCACGATATTCTTTGTCATCATTTGTAGCAATGTAAATATCCCAGCTCCATGTATCTAGTTTTTTTCGGTATTCTTCCTTAGCACGTTGTTCAATTTCAGCTAAATAATAATTTTTAATTTTGTACCCCTTAAGATTATTTGTCATAACAGTCACTCCTCCTCAGTTAGATAATTTCACATTTCTATTGTTTGTATAAGATTTCTTTGTTTTGTTAATTATAAGAATAGTACAAAAATTAATCTATGAAAAGAGTTTACGTCAGATAATTTGACATACAAAAACATGTGAATAGAAAATTGCCACCTTTTGCTGTTACTAATAGCAAGATTCGAGCTCCTTCTATTTATATCGCGCCTTTTAATTTATGCATATCTTACATATGATAAGGTGGACATCCTACGTATCTTGTTTTAGAGCGTTCTGCTACTCCCAAATTCGTTCATGTTTATAAACATTGATTCCGGGAATATTGTCGATGAATTCTCAAAACTATTTGTAAAAGTCAGCAGGAAATTTGAGCCTTTATTTGGTAATTCTCTAGAGAGATATTTTTATAAATAATTCTAGAAAAATATAAACTTAAGAGGGGGGAGCAAATATGAAACAATCAATGATATCAGCTGTTACTTTATTTTTTATTGTCTCACTTTTAACAGGATGTGGAACAGCACCTGAACAAGTACTGGCTAGTAGTAACGGTAATGACGCTGAATTAGTTCAACACTTTAACCAACCTGTGGAAGAGTCAACAGAGCCTGAAGGCGATCAGCATCCTGAAAATGGTTCAACAACGTTAAAACTCGATTACTTGGTCGAAAATAGTACATTCTCTTTTGCGATGAGAGATGAAAATAACCAATTGTTCAATATACATATTTACGCTCCTGATGAAGAGATTTCACAGTTAGATGCGTCTTCCTTTCAAGGATCAGAAGGAGAAACGATCTTCTCTGGTTTCTATCAAATATATGTAGCTGAAGAAGGCAAAAATTACGCGATTAAACAAGATCATATTTCGTTGTTTCAAACAGAAGAAGGTTCCCCTCTCATTTTTAATGAAGGCGAAGAAATGGCTTACATACCAACCAATAAAAATGGACAAGATCTGTTAGCCATTTATCAAAAGGTTTCAAGCGATCAAAACAGTTTGCAACTTTTCGCTCTTGCTGATGGGGTTCTAGAGCCAGTATTAGCTGAAGGAGACTTACTGTATACTATCGATGGCGAATTTCGTAATGTTGAGGGCTCCTATTATCAAAATGTTGAGTATGTAGATCAAGATTCGGAACGTGGATTTGGTTGGATATTTAATACATGGGAATTCGATGAGAAACAACTTACTTTAAATCTTATAAATCAAACGATCTATAATGATGACACTTTCTATGACGGCTTGAATAACGGGAAACAACTGTATGAAAAGTGGCGCGATCAATCGTCTTATGCGTTTCCTTATCCCTATATCTCTGTTAGTGATGATTGGTTAGATCAAGCTAAAGATGGGCGATTTCCAACTGTCGAGTTTGCTGTTGGCACGAAGTTGCAGCAAGTATTAGAACAAAAAGGTGAGCCTGATGCTATTACGGACTGGTTAGGGGGAGCTGAAACATATTTTTATGACAATATCGGTTATGCCGTACCTTTTAGCGATGAGGAGATCATTACAACACTTTTCATTCCAGGGGCACTTATCGACGGCGATAGTAACTTCGTCTTACAGACACTTGGTGAACCTGATGAACAATTTGTCGATGAACAATATGATGATGTTGAAGTTTTGGTTTACCATGCTGGGGATTACGATTTACAAGTTGAAAAAAATCATCGCGATGAAATCCTCAATGTGTTAGTAACGAAAAATCATGAGGATTCTCGAGAACCAACGGAAAGTTCCACTTCTGATTGGAGTGGTGAATGGGAGATTTCTCCTGACTCTGGTGTAAATGGAACACTCACAATTTCTAATGAAGATCAAGAAGGGTTTCATTTTGAGATTTACGTTTCCACTACTCATGTTGGACATATTGAAGGATATGCAATCAAAGACGGAAATAAAGCGATCCAAGCCGAAGATGAACTTGGTTGCCAAATGACTTTGATTAAGGAAGAAAATACAATTACCACGATGGAAGGCCCTGACTGCTCGGGCTGGAGTGGTGTAGGAATTGACTTAAATCATACATTTGTAAAAAAGCTCAGCTGAGGCTGAGCTTTTTTGGGGTCAGACCCCATTTATTATTTTCATGTATATTTCCAAATATATGAAGCAAACTATCCAAAAAAAGGAGTGAAATGATGGACACGTTATTTAGTAAGGCTTATAAAATAGTTGGCAACATTGATACTAAAGGCTATCTGTTCGATAAAAGTCTGAAATGGATCACCTTTATCCAAAATAACAGTTCGTATTCTTCTTCTTGTCATTGGGTAGGGACTGTTATTGGATTGGTATAGGGTTACATCGGTACAATTTTTATACGGACGATAAAAAGTTCCTCTCTTGGCTGAATTTCGAGAGGAACTTTTTGATTTGTGGTACATCTACTACTGTCGTTTCTCTACCAATAACAAAATAAATGTTGCAACCGGCCCTAGTAGAAGGGATAGTAAGAACCAGTTTAAGCCCGTGCGATTCTTTCCTTGCAAGTCCTGCATTAATCAATGCTAATGTTCCCCATCCAACAAAATAAGTATCCACTACAAGTCCTCCCCTTCTTTATAACAAAATTCTCTTTTCATATATACTCACCTTCTCCATTCTCAACTAAAATAGCAACATTTGTCGCAAAAAACTTATCATTTACTGACATGTTTCGGCTTACTTCCTTTTTCATTGTTGCTATAGTTCTACCATGGAAATAATTAACCTGATAGATTCATTCTACATTCTATTAGGAACTTGATTAAAGGTGGTTTTAAGTCTATGAAAAAATTTCTGTTTTTTGCCGTTATTATAGCAAGTATCTCTTTTGTTGTTTTCGGTCATTTTTATTACCAAAATAAATTAAACGCGATTGCACAAGAGTCGCAGTTACAAATGATGCCAGCATCGAATGAGAACGAGGAAGAAGAAGTTATTCATGAAACGCGAGAGCTTGGTGGAATCATTGAAGAGCTATCAAATGAAAAAGAAGAGGATGATGATATACAGCTCACTATATTCGGCTCAAATACCTTATCCAATGTCGATGATGCCGACTCGCTTCCCCATCTACTTGCAGCAGAAATACAACCTCTATTACCGAATAATGAGCTTGAATTAAGCGTTGTTGATGTGGACCGTGCAACATCGGATGAAGTAAACGAAAATGAGTATTTTGACACGATATTAGAAAATGAACCTGACCTTTTATTGATTGAGCCTTTTCTTTTAAATGATTTTAAAGAGGATACTTTTGAAGATTCATTAGATCATATTGAAGACATTCTAGATATATTACATGGAGAACTTGACGATACGACGATTGTCATTATTCCATCCATCCCCATTAAGACAGATGATAAAGACTATGTAGAACTAATAGCTGAACTGAAAGATTGGACAAGTGAAGAAGAATATCTCTACGCTGATCACTGGTCAATCTGGCCCGATCCAGAAGAAGACGATTTTTCTCTCTATGTAAACGATCAATTGCCTACCAAAGAAGGCCACCTTCTGTGGGCAGAATACATGATTGGCTACCTATTAGAATAAAAGGTAACTCCTGACCTCCTACTTTCTCTAATAGAGGTCAGGTGTTTTAATTCATAGTTGGCAGATACGAATTAAATAATTAACATGAAAGTCATGGATGGTGGTGCCATCTTTCAAGGGGTTGCTGTTATTTTCATCGCTCAATTTTATGGATACGAACTAACTCTGATGCAATTTGCAATCGTCATGATTACGGCGACTCTCTTTCAATGGAGCAGCTGGTGTTCCTGGTCCGGACTAATTATGCTCGTGATGGTCTTAACGGCTGTTGGCTTGCCGATTGAAGGTGTAGCGTTAGTTGCTGCGATCGACCGGATTCTTTATATGTTCCGGACAGCGACAAATATTCTAGGTGATGCAACTGCCTCTGTTGTCGTCGATCGTTCAGAGAAAAAAATGAAGAAAAAGTTGCTGCTTAAACTCAGCTATAAAGGCCCCTCATCTATGAGGGGCCTTTGTTGTTAATTTTCTAATGTCTCCATTCCTGCGTTTGGTTTCTGTTGTTTTTTCTTAAATAGCCGTTTCATTCCGTTGCCGATATCGTCAAATAACATATATACAGCCGGAATCAATAATAACGTAATCAATGTCGAGAATAACAGGCCAGAGATGACAACCGTCGCGAGTGGTGCTTGGTAGTTGCTTGCAACCCCTGTCGAAATGGCTAGTGGCAGCATTCCACCGATGGTCGTTAGTGTTGTCATAAAAATCGGACGGATCCGGTTTTTCCCCGCTTCAATAACTGCTTCATGAACAGACTTTTCTTCAAGGCGTAATTGATTCGTGCGATCAATGAGGAGTATTGCGTTATTTAACACGATCCCGATCAGCATTATTACCCCCATTCCTGACATGACACTTAGCTCTCTTTGCGTAACTAACAGCCTGATAATCACCCCTGTAACCGTCATTGGGATAATTAACTATACTTTCCGTCTCAACATAAATCGGTGTCGAGTCAACATTTTGCAGCTGGCCGATCTGTTGTTTTGATGACTGGGCATAGATGGCGTCAAAAATTTGCATTGCCGTTAAGCCGTCTTCTTTGATCTCGTCTTCCTTTAATACAATAAGCTGTTCTTCCACTTGCTTATCGGACGTAATCGAAGTAGCTTTCCAGAAAATAAAAGTAATTCCCAGAAAAATTATGTATTTATGGGAGCTACTTTCGGAAGTTGGTAGCCCTCACCATCTCGAGGAGAAGAACTCAATTGCTTACCACACTACATTAACGCGTTAACTTGCTAATAAGGGGTCTGACCCCAAACATATAAAATGATAGACTTTTCTTCTTTCTTCTTAATATAATAGAATAGTTAATCGCTCATTGTTTTGAGCTTGCATGAAGTCAGCAAGAATACACAGAGGAGAGAAGTTTATGACATCATTGATTGAAAGCGTCGTTTCGGTTGGAAACGATATTCTTTGGAGCTACTTGTTAATTGCCTTGCTCATTTTAGCCGGAGTTTATTTCACGGTTGCATCTCGCTTTGTTCAGTTTAGATACATTGGTGAAATGTTCCGTCTACTTACGGATAAAGATACTGTAAAAACTGAAAAAAAGAAAATATCTAGTTTCCAAGCTTTTTGCATTAGTACGGGTTCAAGGGTAGGAACTGGTAACCTAGCAGGGGTTGCTTCAGCTATTGCTCTTGGAGGTCCTGGAGCGATTTTTTGGATGTGGCTCATTGCCCTCTTAGGTTCTGCAACTGCATTTATCGAGAGTACGCTTGCGCAAATCTATAAAGTGAAAGACGGAGAAGGGTTTCGTGGTGGTCCTGCTTATTATATGGAAAAAGCTTTAAACAAGAGATATCTTGGAATTATCTTCGCCATTTTAATTACATTTTGCTTTGGACTTGTTTTTAACTCGGTTCAATCAAATACAATCTCCTTAGCTATGAATGGTGCCTTTAATATTAGTACGTCCGTTGTCGCGATCTTCCTTGCAATTTTAACTGCTGTTGTTATTTTCGGTGGGGTACAACGTGTAGCTAAGGTTACATCGACTGTTGTACCAATTATGGCCCTTATTTATTTAGGCGTTGCTTTCATCGTCATTATCATGAACATTCCAGCAATCCCAAGCATGTTCATTCTAATTTTCGAAAGCGCATTTGGCATTGAGCAAGCTGTCGGTGGTAGTGTCGGCGCAGCCTTAATGATGGGAATTAAGCGTGGTCTTTTCTCCAATGAAGCTGGTATGGGTAGTGCGCCAAACGCAGCGGCGACTGCACATGTTAGTCATCCCGCAAAACAAGGATTGATTCAAGCTTTCGGTGTATTTGTTGATACATTACTTATTTGTAGTGCAACTGGTTTTATCATCTTACTATCAGGAGACTTTACTTCTGGAGCTATCGGAATTGAACTTACTCAAAATGCCCTCGCCGCCCAAATAGGGGAATGGGCTAGCATCTTTATTGCGATTGCTATTTTCTTGTTTGCATTTAGTTCAATTATCGGGAACTACTATTATGGTGAAACAAATATCGAATTTATTAAAAAAAGCAAAACATCTATCTTTATCTATCGTTTAGCTGCTGTCGGTATGGTCTTCTTCGGAGCAACAGCCGAATTTGCACTCGTATGGGATATGGCTGACTTTACGATGGGACTCATGGCCTTAATGAATATTATTGTTATCTTTTTCTTAGGTAAAATTGCCATTGCTGCCCTTTCAGATTACAGCAAGCAACGTAAAGAAGGGAAAAACCCTGTCTTCTATGCTGATTCCATCCCTAATCTGAAAAATGTTGAACATTGGCAGAAAGAAGAAGATGTAAAGAAAGCAGTCATAAATAAGTAACCTTGTTTTACAGCATCTTATTTTTAAACAGGCACGAATTTCTTCATGAGAGATTTGTGCCTGTTCTTTTGATACTGATAGATTATCGAAGTTAAGCACGAGTGTCCTTTCACAGTTTCAATGTTACGTACCAATAGCTATCCCCATAACCCCAATAAGAATTCCGGCAACTGCACCTATTATCAACGATCTTACACGGATAAAATCAATCATCATTCTGCCCCCTTTTAAATCGTAAGTTTATTGTTATACTTCCGACTATAGGGTCTATTCAGAAAATAGTAAACAGCATTAAGCTTATTGGATAGCTTTACCGATTTATAGCGTCCCTTAAAAAAGCAGGGATACAAATAACAATTATTTGCTCCCTACTCTTAATTTCTTCAAGTTACATCCTTAGACCTGCACTATACGCTTTTTCTTCTGTGGCATATCTGGAAGTTCATTTACTGAGACAACTTCTTCTGTTTTTTTCTTTGGCGCATTCCAGTACTGTTCATTGCCTGGAAGGTCATCAAACCACGCAGCACCCTCTGGACAGTCTAGCACCATGAATTTACCGTAATTATTATCTCTTGATTGATGGTATTTCAAATATGCCTTGCCATCTTCAATCGCTAAAATTTCAATTTTTCCAGACGTATGACTCATTGATAAACGAACTCGTTTCCCTAAGCCTGACGTTTTTGCCTTTGCTTTTTCAACAATTTGATACGCTTCTTCTAATGAAAGAACAAAGTCATTATTGCCCGCTACTGGACGGTTGATGAAGAAGTAATATGGTGTCACACCTGCCCAAGATAATTTATCAAGTAATTCAGCTAATACATCTGAATCATCATTAATCCCTTTTAGCACTGGTGTTTGATTCACAACTATTGCTCCGGCATCATGCAACGCTTTAAACGCACGTTTTGCCTCAGTTGTGATTTCAACTGGGTGGTTAATATGCGCCATAATGTAAATGCGATTATCTGGCGTTGAGTATTCTTTAATTAACTCCAGCAATGCTTCATCCTCATAAATACGCATCGGATTAAAAACTGGAAGCTTCGACCCAATACGAATAATTTTCACGTGGTCAATTTCACGCAAACGCTCAATAATCATACGTAACTTCTTCGTTGCTAGAATAAGAGGATCTCCTCCCGTTAAGAGGACATTGTTGATTTCCGGTGTGTTTGCTATGTACTCAAGGCCAGGTTCCACATCAGACATCGCTTCTTTTACATCGTTACGGAAAAGACGCTTACGGAAGCAATAACGACAATACGCACCACACACCTCAGAGCAAATTAATAATGCGGTCGTTGAGTACTTGTGCTGACAGCCAGGTACAGCATAGTTCGTGTCTTCATCTGATGCATCCCATCTACCGTATTCCTTTAACTCACCTTCATTCGGAATAACTAATTTATATATTGGATCATTTTCCGGGTCTTCCCAATTAATTAAATTCAAATAATAGTCATTGACACGGAAAACATACTTCTCTGTAATTTTCTTTAAAATTTCTTTTTTATCTTCTGGTATTTGATCAATCTTATCAATATTCGTGATATATTTCGGCATGTGTAGATACCCTCCATCTCAGATAGATTTTGAAGTGTCTTAACTATGAAACTAGCACGCTTTTAAGTTCTAAAAACCAGCCTACCATTTACCATAACAACTAAAAAACCCCTTTGTCAAACGGCTTCATTGTTTTAAAAAGGAAATTACAGCTAAAATCAGCATGCAATTTCCCACGTTTATTATACTGTATCCTTCTTTATATGAGGCGTGTGTATCCGTTTACAATAAAGCTATTATCACTATAACATATATTCAAAACAGCTTGTAGAAAAATAGCGGAAATAACCGAAACATTTAGAATTTAAAAATTCATTCTACTTTACTAACTTTCATAAAAAAACTCCACCACCGAAGATCATGTTTCAGTGGTGGAACTACATGCTATTATTCAGCCCTATCGACTGGGCCATTTTCAGTTCTGTCAATAAAGACTGCACACGCTGCATCTCCTGTAATATTAACAGCTGTACGTAGCATATCAAGAATCCTATCTACTGCAAGTACTAGGGCAATCCCTTCAACTGGTAAACCAACAGATTGCAAGACCATCGCTAGCATAATCATTCCTACACCTGGCACCCCAGCTGTCCCAATACTTGCAAGCGTTGCAGTTAATACTACAGTAACTAAATCCCCTAGAGAAAGTGGAATAGCAAATACTTGCGCAATAAAAACTGTTGCTACTGCCTGCATGATCCCAGTTCCATCCATGTTAATCGTTGCACCGAGTGGCTGCACAAAACCCGAAATCCTTCTAGAAACCCCTAAGTTTTCTTGGGCCGTCCTCATCGAAATCGGCAGAGTTGCATTACTGCTTGATGTACTAAACGCAACTGTCATTGCAGGGAAAAACCCTTTGAAGAACTTCAGTGGATTCATTTTTCCCAAGAAATAAACCGTACTCGAGTAAACGATAACAACGTGTAAAATCAGAGCGAGAATGACACAAAACATGTACATTGCCATTGAGGATAATGCTTCTAATCCTTGTTTTCCTAATGCAGACGCAATTAACGCAAAGGCCCCATATGGAGCAAGCTTCATCGCCAAAGTGACAAGGTACATCATAATCTCATTTCCTTGCTCAAATAGACTAAAGACCCCTTTTGTTTTATCACCTAACCTCGCAAGTGCAATTCCAACAAAAATCGCAAATGCGATAATTTGTAACATTTGTCCTGTCGCCATCGCATCAATCGGGTTTCTTGGAATGATATTAAGTAATGTCTCCATCACTGGTGGAGCTTCGACTACATCCACTTCCTCTACTGGAATCTCTCCCATTAACCCTTCTTGGCCGGGCTGAATAATTAATGCTACAGTCGCTGCAATACTTAGAGCTAACATGGTTGAAATGAGATAAAATCCAATTGTTTTTGAACCAATCCTTCCAAGCTTTATCGGATCGCCCATTCCAGCTGTTCCTATTGATATTGAAAAGAAAACAAGTGGTACAACTAACATTGTAATGAGCCTTAAGAAAAGTTGACCTAATGGTGTTAGAACATATTCATCCACAGAAACAAATACATTCGGTGCTAAAATGTTAAATCCAATTCCGACACCGACCCCTAAAATAAGGGCGATAATAATTTTCTTTGTCAAACTCATCCTGAAACTCCTCTCATGCTGTAACATCTACACTGTCTTTTGAATTATTTTCACTTCTTACTATTCGTGACATTGTGTCAATCCATACATAAAAAGCCATAAAAATCTCTAACTGTTTATTGCAGTATCACGCGCATCAATTGCTCTCTAAACACACAGGTTTGCTTTCTTATCAACAAAAAGAACCAGATGTTTTACACCTGGTCCTTGGCTTAATTCATTTATTCATTCTCGCTAAAAATCCACCTAATAAATCTTCAGCGTCTTCTTCTTCCTCGACTGCATCTTCCTCTGCAGTCACTGCATGCTGCTGCATCGCCTGTTCCCAATCAAAATTCATTAAGTCATCGTCTAAATTATCGTTATCATCAGGATCCGTAGCCTGTTTTGATAATTCTTCCTCATGATCACTTATAGCCTGACTGCGCGACTGTACAGCATCATCTTTCAAAAAAGCTTCTGTTTCTTGCAAATAAAGAGCGTCATCAATATCAATTGCATTACTCGTAAGCGAAGCCAGTACTGAGGTCGCCCTAACTGGATCACTCAACAATTGATACACAATCGCCCCAAGCAAAGCTTCTGAATGGGCATGGCGCAGCCAATTGCGCTGTTCCTTACTCAGTTGCTTTGGCAAAGGAATCGTAACCGTTTCGCGATCTTTCGTTAACGATTTGCTAACTCCCTCTAATGCAAATTCAGCCATTTTACTTGAAAAATTACGTTTTTCTGTTTCTTTTAATTTTTGGAGCTGTTTAAGTAAGTGATCTGGCGTATCAGAAGGGATACGAAATGTGATCGCTTGTCCCCTCTGAATTCCAGTCGTCCCCTTTATACTCATAAAATCACCTTATTATAGCGATTGCTGAAAAGGCTAGTTCTAGAAGCACTGAAAAAGGGTGTTCTTTCCCTTTGAAGTGCCCCTCTAGTTCCTCTTTTTTCAGCTTCTTAATTTTTCACAGCTTTTTTATCTTTATCTTTATCTTTATCTTTGGGATCGCCATTTTTTGCTTTTGCAAAAGCAGAAATCAACTTGTAATAAGCATTTGCCATCATCCAAATACTCTCTTTTTCATCTTCAAAGAAACCGATATTATAGCCATCTAAACTATTGTTTAACGTTTTTAAGTAATCCTTTAATACCATTGCGCCCCCACCAACAAAATAACAAATTTCTGTTTGTGAGTTCTTTTGCCATACGTTACGTAAATGACGGTATTGTTTTTTCGCCAGCTCCAATAAAATCCGATCGGTAATATCATGAACGCTTGTCCGACTTCCTCGTACCATAATATGATTACGATCTTGTTTTTTCGTAATAATATCAACTACATCACGACGACTATCAAGTTCAACTCCATGCTTCGAACGAATTTCTTCACGAATTTGTTCAAGAGATTCAGCTACACCTAAGTTAAACCCCTGCGCCTTATCATCATCGACATTACGATTTTTGATAACAGCGATGTCTGTGGATAAACCACCAATATCTTGAATTAAGATACTTTTATCCACTAAATCTCTGTTGATAATGTTCAAATTATTATCCATGACTAAGTTAATGTAGGCAGCAAATCCTTCAGGATATACCTTCACCTCATCGAACTTAATATTTACTTTTATTCCTTGGTACTTTGGCGTTACTAAAAATTCAACTTGATGAACTGAACTTAATAGCTGCGAGCGATAACCGACATCTTTCCCTTCTTTTACTTCACGCAGTGGCAATCCTGTTCCTAGTGTATAACTGGCATCAATTACATTATTTGTTTTCTTGAATGTATCAGCGTTTTCATCTCTTACAGCATCTAATGCGATGGAAGCAAATAGCATAACCAATGTTTGATCTTCTTCAGATTTGCTACTGCCTGGATCAAGCTCATTTGGATTATTACTCTTTGTCGCCAAGTTTCCAACACGATAAATTACATTGTTCTCTAGCAGGGCAGGGGAGTGAACACGAATATGTATTCCTTCTAGAGGGTCTTTCTCATTTAAATCTTCTATTCCAATAACTGGGCGATCTTCTATATCTCTTGCAATAACATTTGGGATATTCAGTTCATAGTCAGACTTACCAAAAATCGCCTTTAACGAATCATTCCCTACATCAACTGCAGCAATTCTTGTTTTACTCATTAACATCATACCTTTCCATTTAAAAATAGTTACTAAATTTTTCTATCTATTAAGATTATAGTAGGGTGCTAGATTCGTCAATGATACTTAAGTTGTATTCATTTACGTACACATGTATTCATTTTTGTATACTTGTGTACTTTTTTGTACACATACTGTAAATAAAGGATATATACCACTTTGTATACAAGTTTACAATAATGTATACAACAAGTTTACCGATTGTGTACATGTATACATTTTTGTATACAAATATATTCCTTCAAAATTTCTAGTTACAAAACCCCTCTCCTCTCCCCTCCCCTTTTAACACTCCTATAAAGAATGCACGCAAAAAAGCCTACACATTAGTGCAGACTTAACTTATCCTCAAACTATCCATCCTGTCTCATACCCCTTCTTCTCACTAAAACAAAAACCCCTCCTGCAACAATTACTAACACTGCTGCTACAACGATAACAATATTTGTTATATTTGGTACTTTCGCTTCAAACATCACCTCATTTTCATCACCTGTGAGTAACTTCCATGTTAATGTGTTCGTTTCTTCATCAACATTCGAAGCATTATGAACTTCTATTTCAACTGGTGATGTGAGCGTGAACGTAAACTCTGCTTGACTTGCCAACATTCGCGCAAATTCTTCGCCCTCTCCTTCAATCATATCACTCATATTAAACCGACCACTAACTCGGTAAGTTGTCTGGAAAAATCCCTTCTCTTCTTCAATTTTGATCGGACTTTCCTGTTCGCCGTCAGCGAACGTACCCATATCAACTTCGCGAATATCTTCAAAATATCTAACCGCTTGAAATCCGGTTATTTCATCATCAGAGTAATTGGAGATGACAAATTTTTCTACTTCAAGTTCCTCTTTCATGTCAGAAAATGGGTCTCCTTGGATCGAAGCCATTCTATATATATCATTTTGAAGCCCCATCGTTACTACTATATCGGCACTTCCATCACTATTAATTGTGATGTGAAAGTCCCCTTTGACACAACCTGACAACAACAATAAAAAGGCCATAAGTGAAAAAAACTTGATCAGTTTATTCATTTACATTTCTCCCTTGTTTTTTCTATGTACCCTTACTGACGATGTTCTCTACCTTCGCCCACACATTAGAAGCACAATCTTCTCCCACCACGCCCACGGTATGACCTGCTTCATTATCAAAGTTATTTTAAGTCCTTTTCCTATTGGATAACGTAACTTTTTCAGTTTCAGCGTGTCTGCTAGAGTAGCAATTAGCTTCGCCACCTCACTTGGGTCTCCGTGCTTCTTTTTCCCTAATTCTAACCTGTTTGTGATGCCTTTCATATACGCATAGTATGGAGATGCCTCATGTAAGGACTTTTCTGACACCTTCATTCCAGACGACCAAATATTTGTTTTATAAGAGCCTGGTTCCACTAAAGCCACCTGCACACCGAACGGCCTCATTTCCAAACGTAAGCTCTCTGTATAGCCTTCTAACGCATGTTTAGAGGAAGCGTAAGGTGAAAGACCTGGAAATGCAATTCGTCCACTAATGCTGCTAATATTGATGATCTTGCCATCTTGTTGTTCGCGCATTTTCGGAAGGATCGCTTGCGTTACAGCCATTACTCCAAACACATTCGTTTCAAATTGCATCCTGTAGTCAGCAATGTCAACTTCCTCTGCAAAGCCTCCCGATGCAAAGCCTGCATTGTTAACGAGCAAATCAACTCGTTTAAGTAACTGAACTTGCTCACTAAATTGACTAATTGATTGCTGATCTGTTACATCTAGAGGCCACACTTTAATTCGATCGAGTACGCCTTTGCCTTCTGCAGCGCTGTATAAAGCCGTGGCTTTCTCAATAGTTCGCATCGTTGCAAGTACGTTAAACCCTCTCTTTGCTAATTCAATTGCTATAAGTAATCCAAAACCACTTGAGGTCCCTGTCACAATTGCTGTACGCCGCATTTGTATCCACCGCTTTCATTCAAATCCAATCAACAGTTCTTTTCTATTTACGATATCTCCCATTTTCATTGAAGGCAATCAGTTTATCGAATGAATCTGCAAATACCTCAAAATTCGTTCAAAAAAACCCCAAACAGGCCTTGCCTCGCTTGGGGAATCACCTTATATTATCTTAAAACAATTCACGAATCTCTTCAAAATCCTCTGATAAAACAGCTGAATCTAGTTCATTCGCATATTTATGTTTTCCATCTTCTTCAATGAATACATGGATGATCTCACGCTTTCCAGATTCGTTTACTTCGTTGTCTACTAGAGCTAAAACAGCAATGACATCTACTTCACCGTTATATTCCTCTATATCAACACTTCCAAGAACTTCAACAGTCGAATTCCAAGCAACACGTTCCTCCTCTGTATGTTCCTGCCACATTGCAAGGGCAATCGTTGCCATGAAACTATGAAGGTTTTCAGTTAAAAATGCCTCTACTTGCGCTTCGTCATCTGAAGCAAATACATCATAGAAATCAACTACAATTTGTTCTTCTCTTGTTAGCTCCTCAACAAACGCACTTTCTTCTTCTGTCGATTCAATGCCATTGCTTTCATCTGCTGGTTCTTCAGTAGTCGCCTCGTTTGAACCACCACATGCTATAAGTGTAAAACTAACCATAAGTCCCAATCCTGAAAGTACTAATTTTTTTTTCATTTTTGTATCCCCCTATTATGTAGCTCTTTGAACCTATCTAATTTTGTGAAAATATTCTACTCCATCAGCTGATATGATTACCTCTAAAGGTTTATCATCCTCTGCAACTTCTTTTGGCAATTCTGCTGGAAAGTGTACCGTCCCAGAAGATAAAGGTTCAATATTGGTGATATTCGTATATTGAAGATCTGCTCCATCACCTTGCTCGATTGTTGAAAATGTATTGTATTCGTATGTATTGTCATAAATTACTTTTACTCTTACAAAACGATCAGCACTTTCGCCAGAGGTTTGTAAGTTTTTTATATTCATTACAGTATTCACGAAAATATTCTCGCTACTTTCCACTTCATAATATGAGTAAAAATCATCTGGATTAGGAGGCTCAATCACACTCGTAAACTCTAAATCTTTTAACGTTAGTTCAGCATAATTTTCTACTGTCACCGTCTCATCCAATTCTAAGGTATTTCCGTCCTGACTTTGCTCAGTTCCGTCCCCAGCTTCTTCACTTTCTGCTAGACTGTCATCATTTACAACTTCTTCACTAGCTGTTTCTTCAATTTCCTCTTCGCTCGTATTGGGCTCGCTATCAACATCAGAGCTTCCACAACCAGTTAAAAGTAATCCCCCAGCTAGCGTAATCAAAAATAGTCCTTTTCTCATAATAACCCCCAAATAAATAGTGAAAATGTCCAACATTTAGTATTATATACATAGAGAAAGCACGATCACAACCATAATTCCAAACAAAAAAACAGTAAAAAAAGACTGTAAAACCTTTAACCAAGCAGAAAAAGGTACCTGAAGAAGGTACCTAAATACTGAATTCAATTTATCTATTTCTATCATGACCTACCCTATCCCAAAACAACTTCTTTTTCCTGCTTCTCTTCCACGCGATCTTTACGTTTAATAAATGTGGATAGAATGAGCGCCACTACTGTCAAAGCTGTAGCTGCAAGAAAGGAATCATCAATTCCTTGCAATAGAGCTTGATCGACAGCCTGCTGAATCTCTGGTGTGATAGCTGCAGGCTCTGTCCCCTGGGCAACACTTGCAGCCAGCTGCTCACTCAGTTCAGGTGAAACTCCTTGAGAATCAAGTGACTCAGTTAAATACCCATTTGCCCTGCTGGTCATCAACGTAATTAAAAATGCTGTTCCAATCGCTGCAGAAACTTGACGCATCGTATTAGCCATCGCTGTGCCGTGGGAATTGAGGCGCTGTGGCAACTGATTCAGCCCCAGAGTCATAATCGGCATACTCAATAGCGACATTCCAAACATCCTGATTGTAAAGACAATCACCACATAGGAATAGGTGGTCGTTTCTGTTAGCATACTTAACTGAAAGGTCGTTATCGTCGTAATGATAAGCCCGACAATCGCTAGCATTCTTGCACCAATTTTATCAAAAATATAGCCTGCTACAGGAGCCATAATCCCCATTAATATAGCGCCTGGTAGTAGCGCTAATCCAGATTCCATTGGTGAGAATCCACGGACGGACTGTAAATACATTGGCAGAAGGATCATACCTCCAAACATCGTCATTTGAATAACCATATGAATGACTTGCGTTAAAGCAAACATCTTATATTTAAATACACCAAAGTCAAGCATCGGTACAGCTGAATCATTTTGTCTTTTAATAAACAAAATAAGGGCAATCAGCCCAATCATAAACGAAGAAACAACTTCTATACTTCCCCACCCTTGGCTTCCTGCAGTGCTGAAACCAAATAAAATTCCTCCAAAGCCAAATGTTGAAAGAATAATCGAATAGACATCAATTTTTGGAAAGGTAAGCTTTGTTACATTTCTTAAAAAGACTGAACCAACAAAGATCGCAATCAATGAAACTGGTATCATAATATAAAAGAGTACACGCCAAGAGTGATGTTCAACAACCCAGCCTGAGAGTGTTGGACCGATTGCAGGTGCAAACACCATTGCCAGCCCCATCATTCCCATCGCCGCCCCCCTTTTTTCCGGTGGATAGAGTGTTAAGATCACATTCATGAACAACGGCATAATCATTCCGGCTCCAGTCGCTTGAACTAATCGCCCTCCTAACAACAATTGAAAATTAGGTGCAATCGCACATATAATCGTTCCAAGAGCAAATAACACCATCGATGTGATAAACAACTTCCTTGTCGTAAACCGTTCCATTAAAAAAGCCGTAATTGGGATTAACACCCCATTTACAAGCATGTAGCCTGTTGTAACCCATTGAATCGTACTAGCAGTAACTTGTAGGTCCTCCATCATCACAGGTAGAGCCACAACCATCAGCGTCTGATTTAAAATCGCTACAAAAGCTCCAACCATCATCACAGCGAAAATCGGGCCTTTTCTTATCTCACCTGCGCTAGAATCACTCCCGTTTATCATTTGTTCGTTCGCCCCCTTGGACTTTTTCAATAATTAGTTGATGCAACGCTAAAAGCTCGGAAACCTCTTCATCTGAAACTGACCTTAGTTCAGTTGTTTGTTTAGCATGAAAAGCATCTATTTCTTTAGCTTTTGCTTCTCCTTTTGCTGTCACGCTTATTTGAACTGATCTCCGGTCGTTCTCAGAACGTTTTCTCTCTACAAATTCAGCTTGCACTAGCCGGTCAACAATCCCACTCATTGCACTTTTCCCGACTTGCATTCGGTCAGCTAACTCCTTTATCGAAATCTTGGGATATTTGTCTACTATGCGTAGAACCATACTTTGTTGAGGTGGCAAGCCAACCACACCGTCCATCTTTTGCCAAACCTCTTGGAATATTACTCTCTTTACTTCTCGAAACGAACTAAGTATTGCCTCGACTTTTTTATCCATTTAAACACTTCCTATTTTAGTTTATATATAAATAGTTCATATGCGTACTATTTTATATCTCCATTTTACTCCTTTATCGAAAATAGTCAACCAAGTTTGACGAAAATTATAAAATCGGGCTCGGGCAAAAATCTAAAAAAACCTGCTATGAGCAGTAATCTCATAAGCAGGTTCCTATTTTATTCCACTATGTTTGGGTCAGGATAATCAAACCCTTTTGTATCAACCGTTACGGTTTGCATAATTTGATCTTCTAATGGTTTATCAACAGAATTGCGTTCAACTTGCACAATTTCATCGACAGTGTCCATTCCTTCTAGCACTCGTCCAAATGCAGCGTATTCACCATCTAGATGCGCTGAATCTTCCACCATAATAAAAAATTGCGAACCAGCCGAATCTGGATCATGACTCCTTGCCATTGAAAGAACACCCCGTTCATGTGTTAGCTCATTCTCAAAGCCATTTGCAGCAAATTCACCATATATTGAATACCCTGGATCTCCAGTACCATTTCCTTCAGGGTCGCCACCTTGAATCATAAATTCAGGGATGACGCGATGAAAGACCAAACCGTCATAAAACCCATCTTCAATTAACGAAACAAAATTAGCAACTGTATTCGGTGCGACTTCAGGATACAGTTCAAGGGTGATCTCTTCATCATTTTCCATCGTTATCGTAACAACCGGGTTTTCTTCTACCTCATGGAAATAAGTTATTTCATCTGTCTCCTCAGCCTGTGGCTCTTGTTCTTGTTCTTGTTCTTGTTCCGTTCCACAAGCTGTCGTAACAACTACAAGAACTGCCAACAGCAGGAAGAACGGATAGTTCCATGTTCTTACTTTCATAAGATTACCTCCTTCACTCTAACCTCTATAGTATAGCATGGAATCTTTTTCTAGCGTTCATACATCTAATCAACTCATCTCGCTCCATATTTTAATAGTTTGTCAACAAATTTAGAGAACATAAGTAGGAGTTTTGTTATTTTTGTCGAATTGGTAGGGGTATGTTTATAAGGAGGGAATTATCTTGAGTAAAAAAATGATACTACTTTTTTCACTCTGCACCATGATCATTATGCTGTTCCCTAAAGACACTAAAGCTGAACAATTGTTGCAGCACGGGGATCATGGGCAGAGCGTTGTAGAATTACAGGAAACATTAATTGCATTAGGTTATTTACATACGAATGCAACTGGATATTACGGCTCACTAACAGAAAATGCAGTGCGAGAACTGCAGCAAGACTTTAACCTATTAGCTGATGGTATCGCAGGACCAAATACTCTATATCGAATACTGGAAATTGAAAAAATGGCTCGAATCGTTCATGGAGAGGCACGAGGTGAATCGTATGAAGGACAAGTCGCAGTGGCTGCCGTCATTAAAAATCGTTTGCATTCACCGGATTTCCCTTCAACAATCGAAGGAATCATTTATCAGCGCAATGCCTTTACAGCTGTGCAAGACGGGCAATATTACTTATCTCCAACAAATACTTCCTACCGAGCTGTAAAGGATGCTTGGAAAGGCTGGGACCCAAGTAAAGGCGCTACATATTATTACAATCCAAAAATTGCTACATCTGAGTGGATTTTTAAATGGACAACACCTAAGTTTACAATCGGGAAACATTTATTTGCTGAGTAATCAATACATAGGCAACAAAAAGCTAGTGCAGAAAATGCACTAGCTTTTATTTCAAGGCTGTTATTTATATAAATTTCATCACTGCCCCTATGTTTCTTGCTGTATTCTTTGTATTTTCATAGCCATTTTTCAGGGCTTCATCCAGTGTAACGATTCCTGGTACGACACTAAATACTGCATCAATTCCATGATCATGCACATTCTGATAATCATGCGTTAAACTTCCCGCTAAAGCTATTACTGGGATGTTGTATGCTTTGGCTGTTTTCGCTACACAAGTTGGCGTTTTACCGTAAATCGTTTGGTGATTAATTCCACCTTCTCCGGTAATGACGACCGCTGCATCACGAACGGCTTCATCTAACTTTGTTGCTTCAACTACTAAATCCCCACCACGCTTTAGTTCAGAAGGAAGGAATGCCAGCAATCCTGCGCCTAGCCCTCCTGCAGCACCCGAACCTGGAACTTTCTTAATGTCTTTGCCTACATCGCGTCTAATCACTTCGGCATAATGAACTAAGTTTGCATCTAACTCTTCAATCTGTGCAACTGTTGCTCCTTTTTGAGGACCATAAATGGCTGAAGCTCCTTTAGGCCCTGTTAACGGGTTATCGACATCACATGCAACATCAATTTGAACACCCTGCAGACGCTTGTCTAAGCCTGATAGGTCAATGCGGGCAAGATTTCCGAGCGTTCCTCCACCAAAGGGAAGACTCAATCCATCAGCATCAAGAAGTTTCCCACCTAATGCTTGCACCATTCCAGCGCCACCATCATTTGTAGCACTCCCACCAATTCCAATAATAATTCGCTCGACTCCTCGATCTAACGCAATCGAAATTAATTCTCCTGTTCCAAACGTAGTTGTAATCATCGGATCTCTTTTATCGATTGGAACAAGTTCAATTCCGGAAGCTGCAGCCATTTCGATTGCTGCCGTTTTTCCGTCGCCCAGAAGTCCGTAAAATGCCTCCACTTTTTCTCCTAGTGGCCCCGTAACGGTAACACGTTCAATCGTCCCTCCCGTTGCATCAACGAGTGACTGCACCGTCCCTTCTCCACCATCAGCCATTGGAACTTTCACATACTCGGCATTTGGCAGCACGTCCTTTAGTCCTTCTTCAATTGCATTTGCTACCTCTAATGCTGTTAAACTCTCTTTGAATGAATCTGGTGCAATGACAATTTTCATTTCGACAAGCCTCCCCTATTTATAAAAACAACTTAAATACACCGAATATGAGTGTTGAGATAATGGCAATAGTAAGACCAACTAGTGACTCATACGGAATTAACTTTAAACGTTCTTGGAAATTCATTAGCACACTTCCTGCAGTTGCGTGGAAGAAGCTTCCGTGTGGTAAGTGATCAAGCACTGTTGACCCTGCATGGATCATTGCAGCGCCGGCAAGACCTGCTACACCGAGCTCAAGCAACGTTGTACTAAACACACTACTTGCTACAGCTGCCCCAGCAGTTGTTGAAGCTGTTGCTGCTGACATGAAAATCCCTGATACTGGTGCTAATACGTATGACGGCAAACCTAGTACTTCAATGCCATCAATTAGGACATTACGTAATCCTGAATTTGAAATAATTCCTGCAAGCGTCCCTGTTCCTAGTAATAACACGGCAACTCCAGACATCTTATTTAAACCTGAAATGATAAATGTATTAACGTTCTTAATTTTTCCCATCACTAACGCACCAATAAGTCCACCAGCCGGCAGCGCAAGCATTGGATCGATTACTATATCAAACAACGGACGCAGTGAAAGCAATACAATCGTCACAAGTGGTGCAATAATCGCTAACCCAAATGCCGGTAGCTTTTGATTATCTGTTTGTGTAATTTCATCAAGCTTCACCATTGATCCTTTATTTACTAATTTTTTCGCAATAAAATACGTTACAGCAAGTCCTGCTAGACCTGGGATAATACCTGCCGCCATGACAGATGTTAATGGTACTTCAAACGCCTCTGCTACTGCGATTGAGTTTGGGTTGGGTGACATGATGTTACCAGCCTTACCTCCACCAATCATCGCAAGTAAAATAGCAGTCTTTGATAGATTTGCACGGCTTGCAATCGCTAGAGCAATTGGCGCAACCGTAATAACTGCGACATCAACAAACACCCCGACAGCGGTTAAAATCATTGTCGCTATCGCAAGGGCAAACAACGCTTTCTTCTCACCGATTTTTTTGACGATGCTCTCAGCAATTGAAGCTGCAGCACCAGACTCTATTAACACACCGGCAAGGACACCAGCAGCTAAAATTCTAAGGACAGCCGGAATGATGCCTTGAGCTCCCCCCATCATCAGGTCAACCGTTTGGGTAACCGACGCTCCACCGACTAATCCACCAACCATCGCTCCACCAACTAAAGCATAGACAGGTGGTACTTTTCTAAATATAAGAATAATTGCTAATATCAAACCAACTAATGCACCTAAAGCGCTTACTTGAATATCCATTGTAGTTCCCCCTCTGTTGTCTTTCTACTTCATATTGTAAGCGCTCCCCACACCTTAATCATTATTCATCTGACTAAAAATGCTGTTAATGCAGTCTATTCTTTTTAGTCAGATGCACAAATCACTCTGTTTCGCGAACAAATGTATCCAACATCACAGACAGATATAATTCAAATAAATCTTTATAGTTTCTTGGATCCTTCCCGGTAATTTCTTTGATTTTTTCTAAGCGATATTGCAACGAGTTCCGGTGAATAAACAACTCAGTCGCCGTACTTGCTGCTCCTCCGTTTTCATTGATGTACACTTCAAGTGTCCTTTGTAACTCTCCTGTTTTGTCTTCTGCTTTTAATTTTTCTATAACGTGGTGAAAGGAACTGTTCTCAATTGAATTCGCAAGTTCATTCATAAAAACATATAATGAGAATTTCTCAAATTGCAAAAGCATTTCATTAGGAGCAAGTTTTTCACCTACTGTCATTGTATCTCTTGCTTCTTTGTATGATTTATGGAGGTCTTCAAACGTTGGATAATAACTGCCAATAGCCATTTTAATCATCGGATCAATTCTATGTAATTGTGCAAGCCAAATTTTTAACGTGTTGAGGGTGTACTCTTGGTCTAAGTTCAATTCTTTCACACGGACTTTTTTCAGAATCACGATTTCACCTGCAAATGTCGTTACAACAAGATCATCTTTGTCCTTGAGTTCGTTAACCATTTGCACTAACTTTTGGCTTTTTTCAAGCTTTTGCTCTTTGCTTTTTAAGACTAGACAGATTCTCGGTATCGTAAGGTCAAGCTTGAGAGAACGTGCCTTTTCAAAAATCAACTGTTCACCAAGCCTTCTTCCGTTTATTAATTGATGAACAATTTCATCTTTCAGTCGTTCGTCTAGTTGCAACTGTTTTTGCAAAAAGGATTGTTCAATGATCATTTCTGTCGTCACTTTCACGAGCTGCCCGTAGCCCCTTACTTCTTCAGGATCTCCTGTAATCCCGACAACCCCTAGCACCTCTCCTTGAAAAAAAATCGGTAAATTTATTCCCTCCTTCACACCTTGCCAATTCGCTGTATCAATTGTTGCAATTTCAATTGTTTCTTTTTTCTGTATAACGTAGCTAGCTACTTCATGTTTCGTTGAGATTCGCTTTTTATCGCCTGAGCCTATAATGCGCCCCTCTTGATTCATCACGTTTATATTGTACGGAAGAATGGCCATCGTTCGATCAACAATTTCTTGAGCCAATTGTTCTGATAAGTATATTGCCATAAGGTTGGTATCCTTTCTATTTCAACTTCTTAAACGATACACAAAACATGAGTACCAGTGCAAATTCAATAAATTGAAGGACTATTAATGAAACTGCTTTTTTGGTTTGCGTTTTTTATAACAATGTCCCTTAACAGGATTTACAAAACGTTATGTGGACAAATCTAGTTTTTGTCGAAACGGTTAGGTGCGCCACATTCCACTCCTAGCTATTTTATAACTACCGGCGGAATACACAAGAAAGCGCGTTTTCTAAAAGGAAGATTATAAAGTGAATATAGTTGATAAACCGTTTGAAGAAGTGTTGCAGATGTTTGAGCCAGCTATTAAAAAGCAACTAATCGCATTACGACTCTACAAAGATTATGATGAATTTTATCAAATTGGTCGTATTGCTCTTTGGGATGCCTTTCAAAACTTCGATCCTAGTAGAGGAAACTTTGCCACCTATGCCATCTCCTACATACGAGGTAGAATGATGACTACTCTTACAAAAGAGAGCAGGTATAGCGAAAGACATTGCTACAACGAGGAAGGATTCGAACAGGTTCAGAGCAACTTTGACGAGGTGCCACTTGAGAGCGAAATCATTGCAGACTATTTAGTTCATCTAAGTGAACGTGAAAAAGCGTGGGTTCATGAGGCCATTTTAAAGGACAAAAATCCAGCAGATATTGCTGCTGAATACAAAGTTTCTGTGCACACGGTGCGTTCATGGCGCAAAAGCGCACTAGCAAAGCTCAGGAGCACACATAAGGAGAAAGACTACCGTTAGAGCACAACTCTTTTTTCGGCCGGTATTCTGTTGATTCCGGCCACTTCCTTTCGTTTTCCGGTCAAATCGAGGTGGATTCCGGCCGGATTTTTACTTTATCCGGCCAAAATTAGGAATTTTCCGGCCAAATCACCTTCTGTCTCTCGGTTCTACTTCGTAAAATGGATGGAAACCCACTCATTCATTTGAATTTTTTCCTTAATCGAGAATCCACCTGCTCTAAATTGCTCGATTAATGGGTCAAGATGCCACTCAACTAAACCCGAGATCATAAAGTCATTGCTATTCTTTAAAAGGTCATGCTTTTTTACGATGTTCATCGTTTCATCGGCACCGATGTTAATCAAAATTAAGCCATACTGTTCATCAATCGTATAATCGCCATCGATAAGATCAGCTTGGTCTACAATTAGTTCGTTCGTTAAGCCATTCAGCTCAGCATTATGGCGAAGTTCGCGTTCAACCGGTTCATAGTCAACGGCTACTACTTTACGAGCGCCAAGTAACGATGCTGCAATCGTCAACATTCCTGAGCCTGTCCCTAAGTCAAGAACGTTCATGCCTGTTAGATCCTTTGGTAATAATAGCTTTAAACAGCCTTGAGTCGTCTCATGCAACCCTGTGCCAAAGGCAGCTAGTGGATCAAATTTCATGATCCTTTTCCCTTCATATGTTTGGGTTGAATGGGGATAAGTGATCACCCAGCCGTTTTGCAGGTCAATATCATCAAAATCATACGTCCCTTCCCAACTATCTTCATTATGCGAATCGTATTGGATCTTGTCTTTGGAAATCGAAAGCGTCTCCTCAATCAGCTTAAAATAAGACTCTGGCAGATTATCAACTTCCGACTCGCTCGCATATATTTTCAAATCAACATTGGCATCAGCTTTTTCTGCAACACCGTATCCATTTTGAACTTTAATAATGTCAATTGGTGATTCATAGTACAAGTGATAAATTCCTGCTGCATTTAATTGATCTGCTAGTGTTTCAACCGTTTTGTACGGTACATTGATCGTAAATTCGTGTAACATTCGTTCAATCCTCTCTATTGTAAGGCTGACTCGCTCTTTCATACCGGCCTTTAATCTCTTCACAGTTTAATACATGTATGATGATCACTTCAACTTTGTTTCATTTTAATAAGTGTTCGGCATGTTCGGTCATGTTGTCTAACACAAAAGCATTCTTACATACAAAAAAGCAAATTGAAGACACTAATTTTATTAGAGTTTGATCAAAACAGATCGATCATTACTAACATTCTCCATAAGGATGTGTCTTCATGGATCTATTTAAAAAACATCAAATAAATATCGTTAACGACCGAATTTCCGTAACGCTTTATATTGATGAAGAAGTTTTGAACCAAGAATTTGCACAGGAATTTCTTTTCCGTGAAAGAAAGCAAAAGCTTGAAGAGCAAGTCCAACTATATATAAGAAATAACTTACCGAACGTAAAAGTTAGTATTATAAAAATTATGGTTGGAACCTTACTTGTATCTGTCATACCGGTTCATTCTGCTTCTGCCACTGGGCAATCGGACTCCTCTCAAGTTGAAGAAGCACCATACTTTTTATACACAGTGGTGTCTGGTGATTCTCTATCCGTAATCGCAAAACGTTTCGACGTAACGGTTAATGAAATTAAAACACTAAATAACTTATCGGGTGATTTAATTTTTGTTGGACAAGTTTTAAAAATACCTGATGAAGTGGCTGAGGAAACAACGGTACCAGTAGAAACGGAGCCACCTCCATTAGAAGAAGAAGTTTCTCTCCCAAAAGAGGAAAACTCCGAACCGGAAAACACTACCGAACCAGTTACTGAGACAGACGAAGAACCTGCTGTTGAAACCGAAAATAGTCAAACAATTGCTGAACCTGAAGGACTCACCCTAAAAAATGGTGATCGCTTTCCAGAGGTCATTCAATTAAAGGAACATTTAGCGATCGTTGGGTTTCCTGTTCCCGGGAATACAACTAATTTCTTTGGAGGACAGACTGAAGCTCAAGTCCGTGCCTTTCAATCATCTCAAGGGCTTCCTGAAACAGGCATTGCTGATCAAAAGACAATTAATCGATTGAATCAATTAGCAACTGGTCCGTTACGTAACGGGATGTACCGTGATGATGTCGTTCAGCTCAAACTTAATTTAGCTAAAGTTGGATTTACTGTTCCTGGGAACAACACGACGTTCTTTGGGAATCAAACGGAAGCAAGATTAAAGGCTTTTCAGAATGCTTATGGACTTCCTAATTCCGGCATTGCTGATGAAGCTACCTTGGACACACTCTCTGAAGTTATCACAAATTCCTTACGTAACGGAATGCGTCATGATCATGTCGTACAATTGAAAGTAAATTTGGCAATCGTCGGGTTCCCCGTTCCGGGAAATAATACGACGTTTTTTGGAGACCAGACGGAGGCACAAGTTAGAGCCTTTCAATCTTCTCAAGGTCTTACTTCAACCGGAATTGCAGATCCTAGAACAATCGAATTGTTAAATCTAAGAGCATCTGGTCCACTGCAAAATGGCATGTACCGAGATGATGTTGTCCAACTAAAGCTTGATTTAGCTCGCGTTGGTTTCCCTGTCCCAGGAAATAACACGACGTTTTTTGGCTCTCAAACAGAAGCTTCCGTTAGAGCCTTTCAACAAGCTCATGGTCTAAAAGCTGATGGGATTGTCGGAGATGCAACTCAGAGCAAGCTTCAAGAAATTTTGAATAACCTAAATGCCTTGCCAAGTTCTGATGTAATCCAACTAAAGAAAAACTTAGCGATTATGGGCTTTCCCGTATCAGACGAACCGACTGGAGTCTTTGATTCTAAAACACAGGAAAGAGTTCGTCAATTCCAAGTGGCGTACGGGTTAGAACCAACAGGACTCGCTAATGATAAAACCATTAAATTATTACATGATTTAGCAACAGGCCCACTACAAAATGGGATGTATCGCGATGATGTTGTTCAATTGAAGATTAACTTAGCTAGAGTGGGCTTTCCTGTCCCAGGAAACAACACGACGTTTTTTGGTAATCAAACAGAAGCACAGGTAAGAGCATTTCAACAAGTTTATGGACTTAACGTTGACGGAATTGTATCGAATGAGATGCTTAATAAATTGGATGAACTTTTAGATACAAGCTTTATGGATGCAATGACCGATTCTGAAGTCATCCAATTAAAAATAAATTTAGCAGTCATGGGCTTTTCTGTTTCAGATAATCCAAATGGAAATTTTGGGCCAATTACAACTGAGATGGTACGAAGTTTTCAAGCAGCAAACGGCTTACCTCCAACCGGGATTGCGAATCAAGAAACGGTTGAGCTTTTACAAGAAATGGCGACTGGCCCCTTGCGTGAAGGAATGTATCGACACGATGCAATTGAGTTAAAAATAAATTTGGCCATTGCCGGATTCTCTGTGTCATCTAACCCAACTAATTTCTTCGGCTCTACTACAACAGCAAGAGTAAAGGCCTTTCAAAAAGCCAATGGTTTACCCGAAACTGGTATTGCTGATCAAGCAACATTAGACATGTTGCAAAAGGTTGTTGATGCGACCATTCCTACCCCTTTTTCAAGGACCATGCAACGAAACGACTCGGGTGAAGACATTCGTTTGCTACAAACTTACTTAGCCGATGCCGGTTTTAAAGTCGTCGATCAGCCAACAACTTTCTTCGGCCCATTAACAGAAGAAAAGCTAATAGAATTCCAAAAGCAACAGGGTCTAACTGCAAATGGGGTGGCAAACGGGTCAACTTTGCACAGACTTATTGCCGTTCGAGAAAGTAAAATCGGTCAAGGCTTTGAACGCTTTGTAATCAGAGGAAAAGGCTGGGGCCATTCGGTCGGAATGACGCAGTGGGGTGCCTTCGGAATGGCTCAAGCTGGATACAATTACCGAGACATTTTAACGTACTACTACACTGGCGTTACGATCGGGCAACGCAATACAAGCAATACGATGATGCGGGTTTTATTAGCACAGAATACTCTAACAGCCACTGTAACAAGTGCTTCGGCATATCAAGTAGGTGATTTGGAATTCCCTGCAGGCTCATCGACTGCAATTAGATATGAAAACAATCGTTTTGTAATCGAAAACAATGGCAACACTTACTTCCGGACAAACACATTTAACATTGTACCGGCAAGAAATGCTACACTGCAATTTAGAGGAAGCCATGGCCTAAATCAATATGAAGGTTTCTTTGAGATTTCAAGGTCTGCCAATTCAAGAGTAGATGTAGTCAATCATCTAAACGTCGAAGATTACCTCAAAGGAGTCGTGCCGTATGAAATTATTCCAAGCTGGGATAATTTAGACGTATTTAAAGCGCAGACATTGGCTGCCAGAACATACGCCTTAAGAAATTCGAGTTCGACTCGAAAGTTCGATGTATACGATACAGTGCAATCTCAAGTTTACAAAGGCGTACCGCAAAGTATACCAAGCCGTTTTGTAACAAAAATAAATCAAGCGATTCATGAAACCCGAGGTGAAGTCATCTTGCATAACGGTACCTTAATCGATGCAGTTTATTCAGCTTCTGCAGGTGGACATACCGTGGATTCAGAGGATGTTTGGGGTGGGACCGTGGCTTACTTAAGAGGAAAACCTGACCCATATGATCAGTCTATTTATTCAAGGGATTGGTGGGATCATACAATTACCCGTACTGAGCTTTCAAGGTTATTCCCTGAGGTTGGTAACGTTCAAGATATTCAGGTTCTTTCCTTAAAACATAATCGTCCTAGTCAAGTTCGAATTCTCGGGGATCAGCAGTCCATCACGATCACAGGTCTGCAATTTAGACAAAGAGTTGGTTTCGATAAAATGTCCTCATCTCAGTATACGATTGAAGGAATTCGATAATAAACATAAGCCAAGCAGTTTGCAAGTTGCTGTTTGGCTTTTTCCATTGGTAAACTAAAATAGCTACCCTTCATTGTTAGAATTTAGGCGTGTTACCTGAAAGGAATGTAATCAATGAGTAATAATAAGTATGTACTCGGCTTAGACATTGGAACAACAAGTGCGAAGGCTGTCTTGTTTCAAAGAAACGGCTTTGTTGTCTCAGAACATGAAAACGAGTATCCTGTCTATCAGCCGAAGCCTTCTTGGGCGGAACAAGTGCCAGATGAAATTGAACAAGCTGCAATTAAAGCGATTGCCGGCGCTGTTCAAAAAGGACAAGTCACACCAACTGATATCCTTTGTGTCGGTATCTCGAGTGCGATGCATTCACTTATTTGTATGGATCATAACCACAAACCACTTTCGCCGTCGATCACGTGGGCAGACGGCCGAAGTGTTGAACAAGCCAAGCGATTGAAAGAGACAATTGGCAAGGATCTTTATTTAAAAACAGGAACACCCATCCACCCGATGTCACCGTTATCAAAATTAATTTGGATGAAAGAAACTAACTACGAACCATACAAACAAGCAGCGAAATTTGTTTCGATTAAGGAATACTTGCTTCATAAATGGTTTGGTAAGTACGTTGTGGACTATGCTATTGCTTCAGCAACAGGTTTGTTCAATATTCGTACGTTTAAATGGGAAGAAACAGCGCTCAAGGCTTGTGACATTACGAAAGAGCAATTGTCAGAACCCGTTGCGCCGACAGAAATTCTCCAAGGGCTTACAGCAAATTTGGCAGAGCAAATGCACCTTCCAATAGATATTCCCTTTGTGATTGGATCAAGCGACGGCCCTCTTGCTAACCTTGGAATTGGAGCGATTGATCCTGGAGAAGTTGCGATTACGGTTGGAACAAGTGGCGCGATAAGACAAATGTCATCGAAACCTCAAACGGATGAATTACAAGAAATTTTTTGCTACAGTGTGACGAACGATTTATGGGTAATGGGTGGGCCTACAAATAATGGAGGTATCGTCTTGCAATGGATCCGAGATGTTTTCGGTGAAGCAGAGGTAAAGCAAGCATTAGCATCTGGTGGAAGCCCTTATGATCTTTTAACGGATCTTGCTAAGGAGGTTGGCCCCGGAGCTTGTGGCCTCTTATGTTTACCATTTTTAAACGGAGAACGCGCTCCTTATTGGGATGCAGATGCACGAGGCAGCTTCATCGGCTTGACTCTCTCCCATCAAAAACAACATATGATTAGGGCCGGCTTAGAAGGGGTGATCTTCAATCTTTATAGCATTGGAGAAGCTCTAGAACGTCTTGCCGGAGGTACCTCGTCTATTTTTGCTAGTGGAGGCTTTGCTCGCTCTCCTCTATGGCTGCAAATGCTGACGGATATTTTCGGCCAAGAGGTAAAGGTCCCAATAAGCCACCAAAGCTCAGCTTGGGGGGCTGCATGGTTTGGTCTATATGCACTCGGTGAGGTTTCTTCGCTAGTTGACATTAAAGAGCACATCCCAATGAAAGAAACATATACTCCAAACAGCGTAAACCACGAGCTGTACAAACAATTATACAAAACATATAGCCAGTTGTATTATGTCCTAAAACCTCATTTCCATGAACTCGCTTCCTTGCAAAGAGGCACGGCAAACTAACGATGTCCTGTACTTCAGAGGGCAGAGAAAAAGGTACGACTTTCACCTTTTTCTCTGCCCTCGAAGCCGTGTGTGGAGCAGCCGTATGCTTTTAAACTTTTTGAGCGAACTTCTCAAAAAGCGCACGGCGTGTCGAGCCATGGCCTTCTTGAATGAGATTAATTGTTATGTTACTTCCTTAGATCTTCAAAAGGTACGACTTTCACCTTTTTCTCCAGCTTAGAATACAGGTTTTTCAAAAAAAAAAATTTCTCCCCCTCCCCCATTTTCCCTTACTCGTCTATATATACAAAGTGAAAGGAGGTGATCATGATGCTAGTTAATTCTCGCTTAATCCTTGGCCTTTCTAACGGTGTAGATGGTGAGGGAAAACCAATCAATAAAACAAAAAGCTTTAACAACGTCAAGACCGAAGCAACCGATGCACAATTAATTGCGATTGCTACGGCATTTGCCCCGCTACAAGAATGGGATGTGACTTCGGTTGAACGTACAAACCTTCACAGCTTGATGTAAGAACAATTACTTCAATTCAGTAAGGAGGGAATCCAATGAACAAGCGTCTTGAAATGATCTTTGAAAATGAACTCGGGGGCAATGTCACTCTTTCACTAGACAATCCGGTCTATCCCGTTGACCCAGCTGCGATTAGTTCGGCGATGGATACAGTCGTTGCACAAAACGCCTTTACTTCAAGTGGTGGTGAAATCGTAATGAAAAAGGCTGCTCGTATTGTTGATCGCAATGTTGAAATAATTGAAATTTAAACCGAAGGAAGAGGGAGGTTACGTGGCCTCCTTCTTTTTTTCGAAAGGAGGACCTTTTCGATGGAGACGTGGCTACCACTATTAAGCGAGTTTGGATTTCCAGTCATTGTCACACTCTACTTGCTTCACCGTGTCGAGAACAAACTCGACCTTGTGAACCAATCGATTGTCAAACTACCAGAAAACCTATACTACCAACAGATCCGTAGCATAGAACAGAAGAAAATGGCCGAGTAAAGAAACTAATTTAAAATAGAGGTTGCCTGACAAAGGGTCTGACCCCCTTTCAGGCAATCTTCTTCCATATGAAATACTTCCAGAGAATAGAGGGTATAAAAATTACCAAAAATACACAGCCTATCCATATGTCTATAATTAAAAAGGGAGTGTTCATTTATGGAACAAACGCTTTATGAAAAACTTGGTGGCGAAGAAGCAATTGGCAAAGTGGTTGACTATTTTTACTCAGAGTTGGTGCTAAAAGACGATACCGTAAATCACTTTTTTGAACATACTGATATGGAAAAACAAAAACGACATCAAACAAAATTTATTAGCTTTGCATTAGGAGGACCTAATCAATACTCCGGGCAATCTATGGCGAAAGCACATGAAGGAATGAATTTGCAACCAGCACATTTTGATGCGATTGCCAAACACCTTCACGATGCTCTTGCACATTTCGGTGTAGAAGAAGCCGATATCGACAAAGCTTTAACCAAAGTTAGCTCCCTACGAGATGACATCCTACATAAATAAGAGTCATGTACATCTGAACACAAAAGCGCAATCGATTAATGATCATCGTTGCGCTTTTGTTACTTCACTAAGCATTAGTTTCTTTTTTCGTAACTTCCTGATTCGAGATCGTTTCTAATAAAATTCGATACTCCTCTTTTTTATCACCTACCTTCTTACCATAATAGGCAGCTTGGTAATCGACATTTAATTGCTCGAGCAATTCTCTTACATCATACGTAGTACTGTTGTACTGAAACGTAGCCTTTTCTTTCGGAATTGCTTTGATTATTCGCTTCGTGTAATCCTTTGATGTTTCAGCTTTACGCACTGGAAACCCATTTTTCTTTCCCCATTTTTGCAGCTTGTAGTAATGCCAATATACTGACTTATAATAAAAAATTGGGAACCTGCTACGCCATTTCACTTTGAGGTTTCGTAAGTATGACTTTAGTTTTTTCTTGAAGTTTTCCCACCATGACTCTTTGAAAATAGTAACCTTATTTGCCTGAACCACCTTTTTCGATGATACATTTTTTAGCAATTTTACTAGCAGCCAAATCGCTACAACCGTGATGATAGCTGCAATCACTGCTAAGAGCCAAAGTGGAAATGAAAGAGCCGTCTCCTCTGCTCCTTCAGGGATCGCAAAGCTACTTCCAGGCTCAATCCCTTCAAGTGTCCCGTCCATCTCAGTTTCAGGTAAAAGGTCGACCATCCAATAGAGAAATTGGGCGAGTAGCGACCCAAGCGACGTAAGTACTCTCCATAAGCTTGTAAACAGCGACGTTACCGTTCTATTAACAGCAGGAAGAAGCAATAACAGTGAAAGCATCGGGATTGCAACAACAAGTGCCACCAACCAACCGGTTAACGACCATGATTGCCCAACTTGCCTGATTTCAACTTGTTGATCACCTTCATTACGACCGTGGCTTTGCAGCGTTAACACCATTCCAACTAAACTAAATGCAATCGCCGTAATAAACGAAACATGAAAGCCCTCATGCCCCCACTCCTTTAAGGTAAACACAGTAGCAAAGACGATATAAGCGATGATATTTGCTTCAAAGCACCGTAAAATATCACGACGAACCGGCATGCGATAAACAAAGGTTGCCCCACGAATAAATAGATATATTACAGCGATGCTAATAGCTAGGCCCAATCCAAAAGACCCTTCTACAACAGCTACTCTCGCATTTTGATAAAGGATCAACCCAAGGAGGACCAAATTAACGATAACGAAAAGGACAAGATGGCCCCTTCTTGCTAACAAAAAATTACCGACATATCCTAGAACGGCAGCTATCCCCCACCACATCACATCAAACAGAACAAGCCTGTCCCACTCAATACTCGTAAACAACACGATCGTATAATAGATCCATAAAGCTTCACTAAACAAGACGATAGATGTTTTCGTTAATTGTTTGATAGATTCCATCAGTCGGACTCCTTTGCCTTTGCAGCAAGAAACGAATCAACCCGTCTTGCTCTAACTTTATCAGCATAGCTTGTTTTCGTTCGATAAAAAAAGCAAACGTCAGCTAGCTTCTGTTTATGTTGCTCATACCATAGGTAATGCCTCTTTGACACATAGTCACAAAAAATATACAAAGGACCTGCAATCATGCCTTTATGGAGCATTTCATCAAGTACGATTTGCTTTTTGGCGCCCATACGTTGCGTGCTTTGGGCTAGCTGATCAAGCACCAAAGTCAAATCCAATCCAGGTGAAACAGGAGGCATCACCCTCCCTTTATAACTTAACGCATTGCTCCCAAAGCCGACCGAAACTCCTTGCTCCCTATACGTTAGTGCAACAGATGCAATCACTGATAAGAACGATTCAAATTCTTCTTGCCTGCTCATGATATACGTTTGTAATTCGATAGGATCCTCATATTTTGACTCATCGATGACAAACCCTTCCATATCTGCGTATATGATGACTTGTTCGTTCACGACTCGTTGATACACATTCGTCTGCAGTCTACCGGTTCGTGCGCTTGCTTGTGCATTAAATCGGCGCATCTCATCACCTGGTTGATAATCACGAATCCCACTAATTAAAAGTGGATCTTCAATAAATCCTCCATTCTTTCCTTTTACTCCCCATTGCATCGCAGGACGGAAAGTCGGAACACGAACAGCGATGAGCTTAGGATAAACATAGAGGAGACCATCAAGTTGATACGCTTTCTCGGTCTCTGCAAATCGGAATCCGTCACCCGAACGCAACGTAACGCTTCCGATGTCATAGACACCACGCCTGTTGGCTACTGCATCGATTTGCCAATTCACGCGCTGGTACCAAAGGAGCCATAAAAATCGAATCACATTTGCCTCTTGCTCCCTACTCCCAATTGTAATCGCTTTACTTTTTGGGAATTCCCATTCAATCCAGACTAAAGGTAACCATTTGTCGTTTGAAACTGTCGCATCAATTTTAAATGTTTCTCCGGCAAAGATCCTCGTTCTAGAAAGTTCAAGCTCAGGCTTAACATGCGCGAGTGATTTGTTCTTCCACAGCATAATCATGAGCGATAAAAGTAATAAAAACGTACTAACGATAATAAGTGGGACAAATTGAAACGAAATCGCTAGTACTAGAAAAACGACTAATACCCAAATTGCATGTCGATCAAATAATAGACTCGTTTCTTTTCGGGGCGACTCTTCTTCCCCTTTTTCAGAGTCGTTTGTTGAGATCGGCTTTTCTTCGCTCATACACGTACAACCTCTTCATTCGGCAATGACACTGTCGCAAGAATCTCCTTGATGATCATATCTGGAGTTGTATCGTTTAGCTGAGCTTCTGTTTTTAACTGGAGACGATGATTCCAAACAGGCTTGGCCATCTCTTTGACATCATCAGGGACGACATACGTACGACCATTAAGCATGGCCCATGTCTTCACTGTTTGATAAAGGGCTTTGCTTGCCCTCGGGCTAACTCCAACCGAAACAAGCTTATGATTTCTCGTGGCGCCAGCAAGAGCTGTAATATATGTGCGAATTGCTGCGTGTACCTCGACCTCTTGACACTTTTTCTGCAACTTCTCAATTTCCTCTGGGTGAAACGTGTTATTGATCGCTTCAAATGGAATGTCATCACCGACTTTTTCAAGCATTAATTCTTCTTCTTCCTGCGTTGGGTATCCAAGTGTCAGTTTCATTAAAAATCGGTCAAGCTGAGCTTCTGGGAGAGGGAACGCCCCTTCCATATCAACAGGATTTTGCGTAGCGAGCACAAGAAATGGATTGGCAAGAGGGTACGTTTTGCCTTCAATGGATACTTGCTTTTCCTCCATGCATTCGAGCAAACTTGACTGTGTCCGTGGTAGCGTTCGGTTAATTTCATCAACTAACAAGACATTGGTAAAAACCGGTCCTTTTCGAAAGTGGAATTCACTCGTTTTAGGATTATAAATAGAGCCACCTAATACATCAGACGGTAATAGATCTGGGGTGCATTGAACTCTTGAAAACTCACAATCAAGTCCTCTTGCAAACGCCTTAACCATTGTTGTTTTCCCTGTACCTGGTAAATCCTCTAGCAATACATGGCCTTTTGTTAACAGCGCCGTAACCAAAAGCTTCAATTCCTTTTTTCGTCCTATAATGACCTTGGCCATCTCTTTCCATAACTTCTCCATTTGCTCGTTCGTTTGCGTCATAACTACCTCCTGAATGTTTGCATGCTACTTTTTTATATCTACCAATTGCAATGACTTAACTAGTTCCTATTCTTCAAAGCTCTTTTCCAAAGCAAGTGCAGTCGCTGTTACAACCTGCTCTTTCTTTAAAAGAGAAAATAACCCTTTTACGACCAGCCATTCAGGATGCTCTTTATTCACTTCTTGCGAGATCCGGTCTGCACATTCGCGCAATTGTTCCTTTCGTGTGTTAGGAAGTTCCTTACTGGCTTCAATCTGCTTATAAAGTTCTTTCCACGCTCTTTCTCTTTTTTCAAACGAAGCAAATTCATCTTCCTTGTCCATTGGCACAACAAATTGAGCCATGTCCTCTTCTTTTAACAGTGGCGCTACTCTACCCCCTATATAGTTTTCCCCAAGCAGTTTGAGTTGAGTGGTTAGATGCTTCGCAAGTTCGTCTGCTTTCAATGACACTTGATCGGAAACAAATAACCTCATGTACGAAACATAGATTGACTGTATCATCCAATACAGATCCCATTTGTACGGAGTGATCTCGTTGCCAAATAGATCATAGACGCTTCCTTCTAACCATGTGAAAAAGCGCCCCCGCATCCGATGCTCTAGCCCTGTTAGTTTCTCACTGTTTTTCGGGCCATCCCCTCGCATATGCATGCGCATATAAAATTTGTACTCAGCCATTCCTTCAAATTGAACTTGAAACTGTTTGATCAAGCGCTCTTCTGCAGAAAGGCCTCGATTCAACGAAACAACAAAGGAACGCTCAAAAACAAGCTGTTGATAATGTTCATAGATCGAAATGAGTAAATCTTCTTTTGATTGAAAATAAGAATAGAAAGAGCCTTTTGCAATCCCTAACTGATCAGCGATTTCTTGGACTGACGTTTGTTGATACCCTTTCTCCCCAAATAGACGGACGGCTGTTTCTAAAATTTTTTGACGTTTGTTCACGTTGTTCCCCTCTCTATTCTAGGTGCTAGTTCAATTTGTTGACTATAAGACTGCACACATGTAAAAATGACTTAGTAGTCATGCATGAAATCAACTTTTTTCAATAAAATAAAACGATTTTGACCGTTCAGTCAACGGAGGTCAGGAGGCCATTATGCTCACATGGATTTTAAACCGTTCTAAAGTTTTTTTTGTATTATTTTTTCTTCTTATTATCATAGGTGGCTATACGTTTTTAACGTTACCACAACGGGAGATTCCAGAAATTTCATTTAACCTTGGTACGGTCACTACCGTATATCCAGGAGCAACCACCCTTGATGTTGAAAGAGACATTACCAATCCAATCGAATCGAGTTTAACGTCGGTCGATGGCATTGAAGAAGTTACCTCATCTTCTGCAGCTGGATTTTCATCTATTGTCCTCTCGATTGAAGAAGGAGAAAACACAAATCAAGTGCTATCAGATGTAAGGCAAACCGTCTCAGATGCTGCGACTGGCTTTCCAAGTGGTGTCCAGCAACCGGTAGTAAGTCGGGTAACGGCTAGTTCACCTATTGTTTCTTACCACATTATAAGTGATCAAAGAGCAAACTTAAATGACTTACACTTGGAAATGATGCATTGGAAAGAGGAAGTAGAGCAACTTGCCGGTGTCGAGAATGTTGTCGTTAAAGGAGTGTCGGAAAGTGAAGTGATTCTCTCCTTAGATTCAGACCTACTTGCCGACGCTCAAATTCTTTTGCCAAATGTTTTAAGCGCGATTGAGGAAGAATTTTCTCCAATTCCTTTAGGTAAAGTGGAAGCAAACGGAACAATCTCTCAGTTAAAAGTGGAACATTATCGTGATATCTCTGAATTAGAAAATGTATTTGTCGGGTTAAATGCTGACGGCGATGCCATTTACGTAGAAGATGTTGGATCGATTACCGTTGAACCAAAGGATCCGGTCGATCTAATTTCATTAGAAGGCACACCTTCGATCTCATTTACAGCCTTTGTCAAACCAGGTGAAGACATTCCAACGGTAGACACAAGAGTCGATCAAAAAATCTCTGAGCTCGCAACATCTTTGCCTGATGAAGTGGAACTCATCCCCTACTACTCTCAAGCAAGTCTTGTAACAGAGATTTTCAAAGGCTTATTTACATCACTTGCGATTGCCGTTGTTGCTGTTATTTTCATCACTACACTTGGACTGACATTGTCTGGAGCCTTCGTTGTCGCATTAGCTGTGCCAATTTCGATGCTTATGGGGCTCATCCCTCTTCCTTTTACAGGAGTTGATTTAAATCAAATCTCCGTAATTGGGCTAATTATCGCATTAGGAATTCTTGTAGATGACTCAATTGTTGTCAATGACAACATCCAACGTCATTATAAAATGGGCAAATCTCCACTTGCAGGTGCTGTAACAGGTGTAAAAGAAGTTTGGGTATCCATTGTCACCTCTACGCTTGCAATTGTCTTTACCTTTTTACCACTTGTATTTTTAAGTGGTGCAAACGGGGCATTTATCCGTGCATTGCCAACCGTATTAATTACAACTATTTTAGCATCAACAATCGTCGCCCTTTTCTTCGTTCCCATGTTGCGTTATGTATTCAGTCGCAAACGAGAAAAGCCGGTCTCAGATGCACCTGGTTTGCTTGGAAAACCATTGAACTCACTCAGCGACTTTTATGCTGATAACATTTTGAAAAAAGCAAGCAAACGCCCGTTTACTGTTGCTTTCATTGGGCTTCTTGTAACAACGGCCACCTTTGTGCTCGTACTGTTCACACCATTTGAATTTTTCCCGGCTGCCGATCGCCAAGAAGTGACGATTGATGTAACGTTGCCTATTGGAAC
This sequence comes from Halalkalibacter sp. HAAS-P014, assembly GCF_056619965.1. Classification (NCBI taxonomy): domain Bacteria; kingdom Bacillati; phylum Bacillota; class Bacilli; order Caryophanales; family Bacillaceae; genus Halalkalibacter; species Halalkalibacter sp. HAAS-P014. Next base: position 168,308 of record NZ_JBWQTV010000010.1, read on the forward strand.
AACGCTTACTGAAACAAATGAAACACTTGAGGATATGGCTGAATTTTTACATGCAGATCCCGGTGTTATGGAAACAAGCATCTTTGCTGGAACAGGATTGCCGAATTTATTTGATAGTTCACTTGATATTAGTGGCGATTATACTGGCCAAATCGCTGTACGCGTTGATCGCGATAACCAATCAGCACAAGACTTGATTGATGAGTGGACGCAACCGTTACGTAACGAGTTTCCAGAGGCTGTTATTTTCCTTGATACGATTGTCCAAGGACCTCCAACTGGAGCACCAGTTACAGTCACAGTCGCTGGACCAGAAATTGATGAGTTGACGACCATTTCCGAGAATCTCCAGAAGCAAATTGCAGATCTTGGTGCAGACCTAGTTGTCGATAATATTGGTGAGCCTGAGCCAACGATTGTATATGTACCAGACCGGGAAGCATTAGAAGAATTCGAGGTTACCGTGAATCAAATTAGTGAACGAATTCGACTTGTAACTGATGGAATCCAACTTGGTTCATTTGAAGATGGAACGATCACTCGTGATTCAAAGGTGTATGTCGACCGGTTAGCAACTGGTGAGGAGCTTGATCTTAGCGAGATCGAAATCGTTATTCCTCAACAAGGTCCTCCAACGATCGCATCATTGGATGAACTTGTTACAGTGGAAGAGTCAACAGAGTTGCAGCGCATCCCACATTTGAACGGGGAACGTTCGATTGTCTTACGCGCCTACCCTGGAGAAATTGAGGATTTTAAAGCGAGTGTAACGGAAATAGTTGAGAAGGAACAAGAAGCATTAACCGATGGTGACTATTCGATCTGGATCGGTGGAGAAACCGATTCACAAAATGATTTCTTTGCTGAAATTATCATCTTGTTTACGATTGTCATTTTCCTTGTTTATTTATTACTAGCGTTTCAGTTCAACTCGTTGTCATTGCCATTTATAGTGTTAATTGCTGTCTACCTAGCAATTGCCGGGGCAATACTCGGTTTATTTGTTACACAAACACCGATCAGCTTCTTAGCTGTAATGGGAATGGTTTCGTTAACCGGAATCGTTGTTCGTAACTCTGTTGTGTTAATTGACTTTATCGAACATGGATTAAGGAAGGGAATGAGCATGCACGAAGCTGTTATCGAGTCAGGACGTGCACGACTGCGCCCGATTGTCTTAACAGCAATCACGTCGATTGTTGCACTCATTCCAATTGCACTATCTGGAGATGCACTCTTTACACCACTGGCAATCACGATTATCTCCGGTATACTCTTTTCGACAATCCTAACACTCGTGATTGTGCCAATGCTTTATTTAGTGTTCAAACGGGGTCTGACACCTCGCTAATGCTGTGACGCACTGCAGGGGGGTCTGACACCTCTTTGGTGCTGTGATGTACTGCTGAGGGGTCTGGCACCTCTTTCCTGCTGTGATGTACTGAAACGAGCATGCTACAAATTTGTAGCATGCTCGTTTATATTACCAACTAATCGTAAATACAAATTCATCAATCGTAACATCCCAGTCATCTGAGGAACCATCTAAATAAAGTGACAGTTCATTCTCTGTTTCAAAATCAATTGCTGGGAATGCAAGAATTCCTTCAGAAACAACCCCTGAACGGATATCTGATTGTAATTCAGGGTAATCAGCTTCCCAATTATAATCAGTTTCATATTGTGTTCCACTTTGAATTAATTTTGCACTATGTTTCCAGAAATTAATCGTTGAATCTGAATCATTTTCGATTGCTAGATAGACACGTGTATCCTTCTCACCAAACTCTATCTTTTCCACATTAATTTTATAACCATTTTGATTTTGTTCTTCCTCCACAGCCACTTCATGAAGCGTTGGAGACACAGCACCGATGTAATCAGTTAGTTCATATGTTTCAGCCTCAATAAGAGGAACAGTTAGTTCTGCACCGAATAAATTCTCTCCTTTAAATTCATCTTTTACGATACCTGTTAGGACAATAAAGTCATCTTCAGATACGTCAAAATCAGGATCGTCAATACCAACGATAGTGTTATGGTCATTGTTTTCTATATCAGCCCAAACTTGTAGGTATGTACCATCCGGATCTCTCTCTACGGTGAACACTTTCCCTACATATTCTACATACGCTCCTTTAAAATCTTTCGGACTGCTTAACATTTGCGCAAACTCTTGAGAACTAAGAGGCTCTGCACCCTCAGCTTCTTCTGTTGCTACTTCATCTACTCGATCTTCCTCATTTGAACTAGGTTCTTCACTTGTAGTTGCTTCTCCCCCACAAGCTGCTACTAACAATGAAACGATAACGAATAATACTAGTAATAAATACCTTTTCATACGATCCCCTCGTTTTCTATTTTTTACCAACATAGTATACCATACGAACCTATTTTTAATTATTCCTTTTTGCACAAAAAAATCGACAAAAGCGTTACATTTAATGTTATTACGTAAATCATTCTCTATTAAACTGCAAAAAGAGCATGACAAAAGCCATACTCATTTGTTAATATAACGACCACTTTTTCTTTATCTCCTCTTGTCTACCACGCTCATATCAAACCCTCTATCTGTTACATACCCTTCAATTGAATGAATATGTAAGCGTCCATCTCTTGCCTTTTCCTCTACTTCCTTATAACGATCAACATACTTGTACTCATCAAACAAATAAGCGATTCTGGCTAAGCCAGTTGCCAAAAGAGCCTCCTGCACATTCATGCCGTCTACAGTGAACACATGCCCAAGCAGACGGTCAAAGTTATCAAAGCTTGCGTTCTCATCTATTTCAATTACGACATAGTCTCCATCTAATACCTGTTCCACAAACTCCGTACTTTCTGCTCCATACAGCTGCTCATCAGGCCCCATTTCAGGCGTATCAACGGCAAGAAAACGCACTCGTACAGTTGGACCAACTTCAGCAAGCCCCTCTATAATTTCAGGTTCACTTACATAGTCCAAGTTCAAGTCCGAAATCACAATCGTATCGCCGTCAACAACCCGATCTAAAGAAGCCAGGATCCACTCACCTTCCAAGAACACCGCATCGTCAGCTATGATCGAGTTCGGAACTGACGACTCTGGCGCCTGGCATGCACCACCAACAAACACAAACATCAAAACCAACAGCCAGTTAATCTTCATTTCTCAACTTCCTTTCTAAGTGGGGGTCAGTCCCCTCAGCACTTCTTCACCGTACCAAAGTGGGGTCTGACCCCTCAGCACTTCTTCACCGTACCAAAGTGGGGTCTGACCCCTCAGCACTTCTTCACCGTACGAACGTAATGACCGACTCCATTATACCGCTCGAATGTGGTATACTTTTAAAAAAAGGAGGTCTTTTTATGCAACCGACTGAATGGATTTTAAGCCATAACAAGGAACAAGTTACATTACTAGCAGAGAAGTTGACCCTTTTTCAACAATGCAAAATCATTGAATGTACAGGTTCCAATGACCTTCGCTACGTACTATTTTTCTATAAAGATCACTTTCTAACTGCCCAGCCAGTTGTCTCTTATGATGAATCATCGTTTCTAGCCCATGCCGAAAAACATGGAATTCACCTTTACGCGCCAAATCCACTTTTCTCCCGATTACTAGTTCCATCCACTTCGATTAAAATCATGCCGATCCAATCTCTTCTTTCTAACATAAAAAAACACTACTCTACAGAAGAAACAGCGTTAATCTACTCCTATTTTGATGCCTATATACCTGCTTCCGAATTAGATAATCTTTTGAGAGGCTTCTTTTACACATATCGTCGTAATGGAAAATTAAAAGCAGCTTACCACCTTGCTCAAATTCTACTAGCTAGAGGATATGAACAGGACTGGCTGTTAAGCCTGATCAAACATCCAGATTACTCTCAGGCTGCTAAAGTATATCAAGTATCTCTTACAGACCTTCACACCACCTATCCGATCTACGCTGAACAAAAGTGTTTTAGCGACTTATCTGCTCACAACAACTTATTAACGACCCTTTACACACAACAAACTCGTGTGATCGACACGTTAATTCTTCATACAAGCAAATGGCTAACTCACCCTAGTTTGCGTACCTACCCTACATTTGTACAAATGTTAGAAGCTCATCTAAAGACAGACGATCTTTTATCCTATCTCTCATCTCTTCTGCCAAACGTCCCAACCAGCTCTGGTCTTCATCTTGATCTCTATCGCCGATTAATCGTGAAAAGGAACTACGAAACAGCCGTACAGTTGCTGTTTTCATACTCATTTCCACTCCATGCCGAAGACAGAGGCAACCTGACAACAGTCTTACAACAGCTATCGCCATCGAAATTCGATCTTTCCTTAGAGATATTTTCCGAGCGTCTGTTATCGTTTGCCCAATCGAATCCAAAAACAGTTGAACACGTACTTCACGCCACTCTCCCTCAGCTTTTACAACAACATAGTTTGATTCAAATAAATGAGTGGCTGCAACAACTCAAGCCTCAGACTGAATGGCCTATTGTCAAAAAAATTCAAGATATGACCCTTCTCATCGAGGATCCTGATCGTCAGCTTGAACTCGGTCTTTCTTATTTTAAATTACATCAATATGAAAAAGCGATTGAATGCTTCAACTGGGAAATGGAAATGAACCCTGAGAACATCGAACCTATCAAATGGCTCGCTAAGACGCACCAAAAATTGGGCCAAACAACAGAAGCCGAAACGTATCAACATCTTCTTACACAACTACAACGGCGAACTTCATAGTCAAATTCCAAGCTAATTTGACGAACATTTTATCTTTTCCACTCAAGTAATTCGTCCCAAATCACTCTAGACACACAAGCTATAGTATGTCATCAATTTGACATACATAGATGTAGATATTGTGAACACCTATACCCAAATAAACGGATTGGAGTTACACTATGTAATAGAGTATTGGGACAAAGAGTGGGAGGTAAATACAACAATGAAACGAAAAGTCTTTGCGAGTATTGGAGTTATTTCCGTAGCTCTTGTAGTATTTTTTCTTTTAGCAACCGGCAATACTAATGCTCCAACCGATCAAGAAGCACAGGACATTAAAGAATTAGTCCATGATTATAGCGTAGGAAATATTAGCAACCAAACTGCTTCAATCACAGGTCTGGAACTCATTGTGACCGACAGCGATGATACGAAGGTAACGTATGATTTACCTGTAGATGAATTTTTTGTTTCTATCGCACCATATGTCGATCAAACCCATCCTTGAACATTCCATAACTTGACAGGTTGTCAAGGAGAGCTGGTAGAAGAAGAGTTTGACTTATATATTGAAGATATGGAAGGCAATGTAATACTGGACGAATCCGTAACATCCCTTCCTAATGGATTTATCGATTTATGGCTACCACGAGATCAAACGTACCTCGTTACGATTGCGCATAATGGAAAAACTGTCGAATCAGAGTTATCTACTTTTGATGACGACGCTACTTGTATTACAACTATGCAGTTGTTGTAGCACAAAGAGGTTTTCTCATTAGGATCTGTCCCTCAACTAGGAGACAGATCCTTTTTGCTTCCAAAAATGTAACTTTCCTCCTCCACTCTAATAAAAAAGCAACTTATCCACTTCAAAATTGGTTAAGTTGCTCCTCGGTACAGTCAGTATTGCTTTTTCTTCAATTTTTTCCAGCTTGTTTGGCTTCTCCTTGCTGTCTTTTAGCTTCCGCTTTTTGGTTTCTTTTCTGTCCCTTTTGTGCCTCTTGTTGCTTTTTTCCAGCCTTTTCCCATGCTTCTTTTTGTTTTTTAGCCGCTTCCCGTTTTTTCTCTTCCGCTATTTGCAACCCTTTTCCACGATTTCCCGGATGAGCACTCGCATTACTCCGTTCATCTTTGCTTTCTAGAGTTTCCTCAGCTTCCTCAGCTTCCTCAGCTTCCTCAGTTTCCTCAACTTCTACTTCTTCTTGTTTCTCAATTTCCTTTACCTGTTCTACGCCTTCTTCAACAATTTCTTCTTCTTCTGCAACAGTTGCAACCGCCAAAACTGTCTTAGATTGCTCAAGTTCATCTGCTTCATCTTCTATTATAGGTTGCGTCTCGCTTTTTGGCTCCATTACTTCAGTCACTTTCGTTATTTCCTCACTAGAAGTGCTAGCCAAAATTTCTGTCGATTCTGTTACTGGCTCCCCCGCAAATGCTAGTCCTGTCACGAAAATAATAACTAGACCCACACCAAGAAAACATGCTACAAGCTTTGCCATTAAAACTCCCTCCTTATCCTCAAAAAGCAGACTGAATTCCTCAGCTTCCCTTTGAATGTTATTACAACCTTCAAAATCAAATTTCTTCTCGTTCTGAAACGATCTATACTGCCTCAAAACAACTATACTTCATCATAGAAACAGAGCATATAGACGATTTTTCCTGTTATCTTATCCAACTAAGCTCTTATTCTCCTAAATGCTTACTTGTAAATGACTTTCTTCACGTTCTGGCCATAGGTCGCAGGACTAGTAATCGTTGAATCTAAGACAAACCATCAAAAAATGAAAGAAACTCAGAAAGTTTAGGAGAGATATCGCAAACGTTGTAAAAATCTATAAGAGAAATGTAGAAGTCGTGGATTTACTATACTTCTCGCAAAAAAATAATACACTGATATCACAATTAAATAATTCAACAAAAACATTTAGGAGGTTTTTTATTATGAAAAAGTTATTTCTTTTGTCAGCTACAGCTATTCTTTCACTAGGTGTTCTTGCAGCTTGTGGAGACGATGCTGAGGATCCAACGTTAAATGAAGACGCAGAGATTGAAACAGAAACAGAAGGGATTGAAGATCCATTTGATTCTCAAGAAGACGAAACTGGTCTTGATGCAGAACCTGAACTAGACGGAGCAGAGGACGATGCCATTGAATTTGATGTAGACGAACCTGTTGAAGATGAAATACAAGAGTAAGACTATAATGGCAAAATAATGAGGACTACTGTTTCCACCTCTTTAAAGGTTCCTACACGATAGAGAGGTGTTTATATAGATCTCACTCAACATGTTTGAGTTATCTTTATCCGGGTATCATTAGATTACGAGCGCTCCTAATCAATTCAACAAAAGGAAGGATTGTAATGGAACAAAATGAACGTAATCACTCCAGCAATACTGGATATGAAAGTGGATCTAACAAACGAAGTAGAAAACCTTGGTACAATAAAGGCTGGATTTGGTTACTAGTTGTGACAATCGGGGTCAGCGTTTTGTTTTATGCTTTATCTGGGTTAACTGATGAAGTAGCAGATGTAAATGACTCGCTCCAGGAACAAACAGAAGCAATGGAAGATCAAACAGAAGCGATAGAACATCAAACACAAGTGTTCGATTCAATGAAAGAAGGACTAAATGACCTCGTTGTCGTGATTAAAGATGCACTCAATACTATGACCGATTCAGATCGTTAAACAAGTAACAAAACAGGAGTTGGCAAAATAATGCCGACTCCTGTTTCATTGAATCTAACGTTGCGCCTACACAACCAACGGTAATGTCACCACAACCTTCGTTCCATCGTTGAAATTCTCAAAGCTGATTCTCCCTTTATGCTCTTCGATAATTCGCTGAGAAATAGACAGCCCTAAACCAGTTCCTTCCTCTTTCGTTGAAAAGAATGGTTCTCCTAACCGTCCGATAATGGAGACAGGAATTCCTGGTCCGTTATCGATAATTTCAAGGACAACCTGATGTTTTTTGTCAACTTTCACATCGATTATTACTTTCCCATCTTGAGTGCCAGCAGCTTCAATCGCATTTTTTACTAGATTGATAAGAACTTGTTTCATTTGTGATTTATCTACATGTACGATTGCTATCGGTTCTTTGAATGACAGTGACACCTCTACGTTATGTAGGGTTGCTTCATTTTTCATAAATTCAGCTGTTTCACTCACAAGCTCATTTATATTATAAAAGTCTCTCTTAGGAGCCGTAGGCTGAGTTGCCATTAAAAAGTCATTAATTAACTCATTCATTCGATCCATTTCACTTAAGACAATATCCCTAAAGTGATTGTCCTTTTGATCTTCAAACAAAAACTGAACAAAGCCTCTTACGGACTGCATCGGATTACGCAGCTCATGGGCTAGACCTGCAGATAATTGCCCTAGCAATGATAATTTTTCGAGCCTCATCAGCTTATCATCAAATTCTTCATAACTTGATTGCTGAGCATTTTCTAAGATGACAGAAACAACATGCGATAACCGTACAATTGTTTCGATTTCTTTTTGTGTAAAAGCATAAGGTTCCGGGTCAATTGCGCAAACGGTTCCATAAAACTTCCCGTTTGAAAGATAGACAGGCATCCCTAAATAGGATCCTATTCGCGCGTCATAAATAGCATCAAGCACACTCGTTCTATCGTCATTCTTTGTATCATTTATAATTAACGGTTCACGACCGTCACAAGGAATTAAACTTCATATGGCATGATCTTTCGGCAATTCTATTCCCTCGTCCAATAAACAGCCATCTTGATTAAACACCTTTATCACTTTAAACGTTTCTTCAATATGACTAACGAAAAGCGTCCTTGCACCGATCGCTTGGCTTGAAAACCATAGCATATCATCCAATGCTTGTTCATACCGATTTGACATACCCTCACCCCCTTATAGCCAAAATCAATAAGTCGCCAATTCGTACCTATTACTTGCTAGCTCCTCTTTATTATAATTTATTGATCTTTCTCGCGACCAGCTATTCTTACCTGTATTAGAGAATTCCCAACTAAAGTTGTAGGATCATTAAACTGAGTTAAGGCGCAAACCCAAATACATATTTCAGCAGTAACTGGAAAAAATACATGTCACATTGGAGGTTGCTTATGTATCTTACGAAGAAAAAAACTTGGTTAGCATCAGCCCTAGCTATGTTCACTTTTTTGTTTGCTACAGTTGGTCTACATGTGTTTGCAAGCGAAGACGAAACAGTTTCGCTTACGATTTTGCATACGAACGATATCCATGCTTCGATTGATGATTTAGGAAAAGCAGCTGCGTACATTGAAAGTATACGCGCAGAATCTGAACATACTCTTTACGTCAATGCTGGTGATTTTTTCAGTGGAAACCCTGTTGTTGACTTGCAACACGGGAAGCCGATTGTCGAGCTGATGAATGAGATGAAGCTTGATGCAACGGTAATTGGCAATCATGAGTTTGATTACGGCCAGAAGCACTTAGCTTCTCGCATTGATGAATCAAATTTCCCTTGGTTAAGTGCCAACACAAAAGTCGTCCAGGACATTCCAGTTAAACAGCCTGAACCTTACTGTATTTTTGAGTTTGACGGTATAAAGGTTGGTGTGATAGCTCTAACACAAAGCCCTCCGGCTTCAGCACCAGCTAGTGTTGACGGCCTTGAGTTTTCTGATTATGTCGGAACCGCCACTGAATACATTTATGTAGCTGAGGAAGTCGATATCCTGATCGCACTTACCCACATCGGGTACGGAGATGATCGCCAGTTAGCTGAGGAAGTGGACTTTTTTGACTTAATTATTGGTGGGCATACCCATACTGTACTTGATAAACCAGTTGTTGTAAATGGAACGCCCATCGCACAAGCCGGCAGTAATGGACGCTATGTTGGCAACGTCACGATTGAATTTAACAAGACAACTGACAAAGTGAATGTGACTGGTTTTTTACAAGATGTTACGGAATTAACGGAAGTCGATGATCAAATCCAAACCAAAATTAATCAGTATAATTCTGAGATGGACGAGCTCTTAAGTGAAGTGATTGCATACACGAACACAGGCCTTAATCGTGATGCTCGTTTTGAAATGGACGTTTCAATCGGAAACTTTTGGACAGATTCAATGGTAAATCTATTTGATGCTGATGCGGCCTTTATAAATAACGGTGGAATTCGCGCCAGCATTGAACAAGGAGAAATGACACCAAGAGATATTTACACAATCGAACCTTTTGCAAATGAGGTCGTCGAAATACACATGACCGGTGAGGCAATCAAAGAGGTCATCGAATACTCGTATAAAAGGCAAAATAAAATTGACCTACAAGTTGCAGGCCTTACCTATAAAGTGATTACAGACAAAGAGGGCTACCTGAACTCGTTAGAAGTATTTGAAGCGAACGGACAACCGATTGATTTAGAAAAAATTTATGTGGTAGCGACATCCGATTTCCTAGCATCTGGTGGAAATGGCTACAATTTGGATGGTGAACTCGTTCAAGGAAACGCTGGTTACATGACAAATGCGATGATTACGTACGCTAGAGAACTAGGAATAGTCGATTACGAACCAACGGAAGGTCGAATTACAGTAGACGTAGAAGAAACTCTCAATTAATAAGTGAAAAAAGCTCCCCCAAGGTAAACAGATTTTTATTTTTTAATCTGTCTACCTTTAGGGGAGCATATCAGACAAGGACAGCTTTTTTCTGTTACACGAGCTCTTAATTAAAGAACTCTGGTAACCACAACGTAAAGAATGGAATATATGCAACTAGGATAATGACAATAATTCCTGCAATGAAGTACGGCAGAATATCTTTAATCGTCTTCTCTATGCCTATTTTTGCAATGAAACATGAGATAAATAGTGTTGCGCCCACTGGTGGCGTGAACATCCCTAGCGCAAGGCTGATTAACATCACGATCGCAAACTGGATTGGATCCATACCGATTTCAGTAGCAATCGGGAAGAAAATTGGAATAAATAAAAATAAGTTTGGAACAAGCTCCATGATCATTCCAGCTACTAACATGATGGCAATCATCACTAAAAGAAGCGCCCAAGCTGGTAGTCCAAAACCGTGTAGCGTATCTGAAATTAACGCTGGAATTCCTTCTGAGATTAACACCCATGTAAAGATCATTGATGTACAAACGGTGACCATAACAACACTTGTCCCATGAACGGTTTCCTTAAGGGAAAGCATAATATTTTTAAAATTTAACGTGCGATATACAAACAACCCTACAAGCAACGCATAAATAACAGAAAGTGCTGCTGCCTCGGTCGCTGTAGCAATTCCTAAAACAATAGAACCGATTAGGATAATTGGCAGTAGCATCGCCCACGACGCTTTACGAAGATTTGTGAGAAACTCTCCTAACGTTGGTTTCGTTTCTCGTGGATACCCTCTTTTTATCGCAATTAAGACCGTCGTAATTAAATAAACAATTCCAATTAACAAACCTGGTAAAATACCAGCGATAAACATTTGTGCGATTGATAAATTCGATAGCCACGCAATGATGATCATTGTACTACTCGGTGGAATGATGATCCCAACAACAGAACTAGATGCATTGATCGCGGCAGCAAACGAAGCCTTATAGCCTTTTCGCTTCATTTCTGGAATTAAGACACTTCCCGTTGAAGCAGCATCGGCAACTGAAGAACCTGAAACACCGGCCATCCCCATACTCGTAACAACCGATACACATCCTAAGCCACCTGGAAGCTGACGAACCATGGAATCAGCGACGCTTATAATCTTTTGTGCAATTTTTCCGTGGATCATTAAGTTTCCGGCAAGGATAAAAAACGGAATCGCTAAGAATGCGAAGGACTGCGTGTTTGAAAAGAAGCGTTGGGCAACCATTTCAAGTGGAATTCCAGCAACCATAATATACATAAGAGCAGATGCTCCCATCGCAAAGGCAATTGGAACGCCAAATACAATTAATGCGAAAAAACTAAGAATCATTACCCAAATCATGCATGATGTCCTCCTCTCTTGGTGGCTCTAACCGTTTTAAAATAATTAACACAATTTGATAGACTAAAATAATAACAATAAGGGCAAAGGATACGGTCAGTGAATAAAACAGCCATACTCTTGATATACGCAATACCGGCATTACTTGGTTGGCAACGGACTGCGCTAGGTTGTAGCTTGATAGCATCATATAAAAAGAAAAATACAGCATGACAACCTTTGATAATAAAAACGCCCATCTTTGCATCGCAACCGGCAGCTTTTCGCGAAACACATTAATGGATAAATGCCCTTCATTTTTGGTAACAGATATCGCTGCGATAAAAATGACCCATGGAAATAGCAGCATCGTCAACTCATTCGAAAAGGCCATCGGTAAGCTGAAAAAGTAACGACTCACAACCTCAGCAAAGACAACGAGCGTTAAAAGTGCCATCATAATACTAGCTACTACATCAATTACATCAATAAATCGGTCAACCACAACAGAGATGACGTTCCTTTTCCCATGTTCCATAAAATGTTCCCTCCTTTAAGCAAGAATGAGGCCCCGATGAGGCCTCATCTAACAAAGCTATATAAAATTACTGACGGTACTCCTCTAGGAAGTTTTGCATATCAGCGATAATTTCAGCACCCATGACATCTTCCACTTCTGTATATACAGATTGAACTGCTTCTTGGAATGGAACTAAATCAGGATAAGTCACTTCTACAAATTCTTCCTCTGCTCTTTCAAGATTTACTTCTTCATCTTGTGCAACTACTGCACGTGAAGCTTCTTTTGCTTTTTGTGAACCTTCTAATACGACTTGTTGCAAATCTTCATCAAGACTGTCAAACACATCTTGGTTAATGATTAGGTAGCAGTAGTAGTACGTGTGGTTCGTAATTGTTAAGTAATCTTGAACTTCATGCATATTTTGATCAAAAATATTTCCTAATGGGTTGAATTGAGCGTCAATAACCCCTTGTGAAAGACCACTATAAATTTCTGTATAAGCCATTGTTGAAACTGATGAACCGAGTGCGTTAAACGTTTCGATTAAACTTACATCGTTCGGAGATCTCATTTTGATTCCTTCTAAATCTTCTGGTACGTTAATCGGACGTACGCTATTTGTAATTTGCGTAAAGCCAAGCTCTGTATCTGCTAACGCTTTAAAGGCATGTTCCTCACTTAAGTCCAATAACTTTTGCCCAACAGGCCCGTCTAAAATCGCATGCGCTTCTTCAAAGCCTTCCGTTAAGAACGGAAGAGATAACGCAGCATATTCAGGAATAACATTAGCTAGCTCATTCGAACCAGGAATCGCAAGCTCAAGCGCACCGACTTGAACAGCATCGATCATCTCAGGTGATGTTGCATACGTTTCATTCGGGAAAAATTCAATTTGAATACGACCATCTGAATGCTCCTCAACGTATTCTTTGAACGCGATCGCTGCTTCCCCTTTTGAATCTCCTTCTAGCCCAGAGTTCCAGCCAAGCTTCCACTCATAAACCTCTTGACCGTCTCCAGCTGCTGGAGCATCTGCTCCTGCCTCTTCACTTCCACTATCACTGCCGCAGCCTGCAAGAGCTGTCATCGCAGCAATTGCCATAACGCCTACCCATTTAAATTTTTTCATGATTGTTCGCCCCCATTATTTTCACATAATTTCTCTATAAATTTTTTCAATACATGTATCGTTTCGACACAATCTCCAAGCGTTGACCATTCTTTCGGATTATGGCTAATTCCGTCTTTGCTTTGTGTAAAAAGCATCGCCATTGGCACATGACGGCCCACTACCATCGCATCGTGCCCAGCTCCACTAGGTAAATAATAAGGATTTACATTTAGGGCACTTTGCGCAGCATCTGCCGCCATCTTTTGCATTTTTTCTCCTACAGCGACAGGCTTTACGTTCAGTGTTTCCTCAATTTCAATGGTAGCACCATATTTCGCAGCAATTTTTTCAGCTGAATCGATCACAAGACGAACCACTTCCTCCTTCGTCTCGAAATGAATATCACGAATGTCCACAGTCAATCGCACTTCACCCGGAATGACGTTGACGCCATTTGGCAGCACTTCGACTTTTCCAACTGTTGCGACTGCAGAGGAACTAACTTTTGGAGGAAAGTCCTTTACACCAGCAATAAATTCACTTGCTGCAATTAGTGCATCTTTGCGATCGTTCATTGGTGTATTCCCAGCATGACCGGCTTCCCCTTTAAAAGAAATGCGCAGCCATGATGGACCAGCAATTCCTGTCACAACTCCAGTTGATAACTCTTCTTTTTCAAGACGCTTTCCTTGTTCAATATGGACCTCAACAAAAGCAGCAATCTCAGCTAAATCTCTCTTCGCTTCACCAAAGCCTGCTACTGTCAACCCATCACGTCCGACCACTTCTTCAAAGGAATCACCATTAAAATCTTTTAACTGCTTTAAGTCTTCTAGGTTGAGTTCGCCAACCATTGCCTGACTTCCAAGCAGCCCCCCATTAAAGCGAGCACCTTCCTCATCGGTAAAAATAACAACTTCAAACGGCTTGTCCGGTTGATAGTTAGAATCATCCCAAGCAGATGCAACTTCAAGCGCCGCGATCACACCGAGTGGCCCGTCAAAATGTCCACCTGTTGGTACACTATCAACATGGGAACCTGATAAGACTGCAGGTTGATCATATTTTCCTTCAAGGCGACCAAACACATTCCCAGCGCCATCTTCTTTTACTGTGAGCCCTGCCTCCTTCATCCACGTTTTGACTAATTCTTTCGCTGCACGCTCTTCTTTAGAGAAGGCAATCCGGTTGCATCCCCCTTCAACCGTACGTCCGATCTCAGAAAGCTTCGCTAATCTCTTTGCAACACGTTTTCCATTTATCCCAGCGCGATCGAGTGTTTCATCATAACCATCTAGTAATTTCAACAGGAAGTCATCTTGAACTTTCGCTTGCTGTGACATCCAACTCCCCCTCCCGATACTTTTTTAGTATATTTAATGTTATTGAAATTATAAGATAATTCTATCAACTTTGTAATGTACGGAAAGCACAAACAAAACTGTAGGTTTTTGTCGAATTCGGACAATGGAAAATTATTGAACATGTAAGTATTCATAGATGGACAGGCCCAATTGCAACTCAAAAGCTTTTTTACCGTCTAACGAATCCAGATCTAACATTTGTTTAATCGTTAACAAGCGATACTTAATTGTATTGGTATGCACATATAATTCTTTTGCGCTGCGAGCCATATTTTGATTGCATTCTAAATACACTTGTAACGTCTTAATAAGGTCCGTCTCATTTTCCCTGTCGTAGGCAATGATGAGCCCAAGTGTATCATCGACAAAGTCTTTTAATTCATCGATTTCCGTTTTTAAAAACAAGCGTTGAATCCCGAGCTGTTGATAGGAAAGGACCGTATCGCTTACTTGAGTTGTCTGCAAATAATCAATGCATTTTCTTGCATCTCGGTACGAAATCCTAACATCATCTAATTCCTCTACCAAACGACCAATCCCAATCAAAAGATCAAGGCCAATGCTCACTTTAGCTCGCTTTTTAATGATTTCAAACACTTTTCGGATCTGCTCATAAAATCGCGAATCCCCCTCTGTCACAACAAACATAAATGTTATTTCCATGTTCTTATCAAGCGTTAATGTCTTCACATTACTAGTTGAAATTTCTCGATAAATAAGGCGAAGTAGATGATGCTTCTTTTCAGACATGCTTTTTAACGACACCATCGGATCTTTGATTTCCAATTGCGCGATAATGTATTGGTGATTTTCACCTTCAAGCAAGTTAACCTTGGATAGTTGCTGCATCGAAAGTTGGCTCTTTTGATTATGTAAAAGCTGCTCCAACATATAACCTGAATACTTCAAGTCTTCAAAGCTTGTTCGCTCGCGTCGGTTCATTTCAAGAGCAAAAATGACACTCGCTTGTTCAATCGCAAATCGGTCAAGTGGGTCAAAATCAGCATCTTCATCCAAAAAGACGGCCAATAGTCCAATCGTATAGTCACCGGACTTTATTGGGAAAAAATAAGCATCCTTTTTCTTTTGATCGATCTCTATGCTTCGATTCATCACCTTATCTGGATGAATCGGATCATCAACTAAATTATCAAGTTGTGAGGCCATTTGCTCTGCTGCTTTTCTCGCTTGCATTGACGATGACTCCAAAACATCATAAAATTCGTTATATAGAGCAACCTTGCAACTGACAAGATCAGCCAAGGCCTTTGTCATTTCACTGAGTCCACCTTGTGCTAATGACACCTTCGACAATTCTTCATGGACTTTCTGTATTCGCTCATTCCGTGAAAACAACATCGCATTTTCAACGGCAATCGAAGCTTGAACCCCAAATGTTTCGAGCAGCTTTAAATCATGCTCATTAAACTCGTAATTTTTATCGAAAATATCTATCGTCAACACGCCAATACACTCCCCCTTTAAAATGAGGGGGACACAAAGTGTGCTGACAGGATATTGAAGGTCACCGAGAGATTTCCCATATAACTCTCTTGTCTTTGGACTAATATCTTTCATTCCTTCAATCGTATCTTCCTTTGAATGAAAGATCCGACCTTTTCCCGACAAAAATGTTTTTCCACTCATCCCTTCACCTGGTTCTAGTAAAATATGCTTCAAATACTCCATATTAAAGCCAACTCCAGCTTTTGGGTACAGCTTATTAAGCTTTGGATCATATAAAAATAATACGCTTGCATTCGAGCCCTCGATGACATTCAACACCTCTTTAATCAACTGATGCAGCACTTTATCTAAATCAAGGGTTGATGTTAAGACCCTAACTGAATTGATGAGACTCATTAGTTTTTTCTCTGTATTCATGCTCTTCCTCCTATATGATGCCTTTACGTTTCTCCGGCACTAGGCATCATTTTACCACATAGTGCTTACATTTTATTCTATTTCTAGTTTTGACGATTTTATTAAAATCAAAAGAGAAGGGGTGTCTCAAAAGGTTTAGTTTTTAACCTTTTGAGACACCCCCGAAGCAATGAGCTAAGCCGTCGCAATCTTTTAAGTCAGTTATAAGTGGGCTTCTTATAAATGGCGCGCGACGAGCATGCCATTGCCTTTAATGCAAAAGGTTTGGTTCTTAACCTTTTGAGACACCCTCACAACGAATTATCCCAAATACAAAATTGGTTTTTCCCCTTCGCTTTTGCTTCATACAAGGCAAGATCGGCTTTCTTAAAAAGTGTTACGTGGTCGTTTCCGTGCTCTGGCGCTAAGGCAGCACCTATGCTCACCGTCACATTCTTCCCATTTAAGTTATAGCGCTGCTTGCTAACTTCTTGAACGGCATCGATCATGCGCTGTGCAACCTTACCGACATCCTCTTTTGTTGCCTTTCGTATCACCATCGCAAATTCATCGCCCCCAAGTCGGGCGGCGATATCCTCTTTTCTGGCATTCGTCCGTAATACTTGCGCAATGCTTTTTAACAGTTCATCTCCCAAATCATGGCCATAGCTGTCATTTACTAATTTAAAGTTATCTAAATCAATCATGAGCAGCGCAGTTGACCCTTTCTTTTCTGCTAGTGTTGATTGGAGCAATTCATCAAAGGCAGCTCTGTTTCTAAGTCCTGTTAAGCTATCATGAAAAGCAAAATACATTGGCCTTGCCAGCCATCTTGATAGAAACACTGAGATTCCTATCGCAAAAGCAAGCACTACACTTAATTGAATAAAGAATGTCTGTCTATGTGATAATAGAACAGCCTCTAAGTTCTGTTCATTGTAAACCAGCTCAATTACTTTATGTTGTGTCGTTCCTTTATCGAATTCTGACTTATATGGAATATAGCGAAAGACGACAGGTTCCCCCTCCCACTCACTTCGTAGTTCTGTTACGGCTTTACTTGTGAGTGTTTGTTCAAACGCCTCTCGCCTTTCTTGTGTCAGTTTCGCTTCTTCAACCGGTTCCCCTAGCGAAAAGCCCCCAATGTTAAGTATATTGATTTCATTGATTTCCGAATACGTTTCGGCAAGTTCTTCTACCGTATGAAGAAAATTAAACTCCTCAAAGATCGGACCACCTTCCAGAGCATACCCTAATTGAATGATATAGGTTTTATCAAGAGTTGACATATAGCTATACTTTTTAATTTCTCCCGTATGCTGTTCGATGTCCATCCCGTCAGAATAAAACTCACCAGTAGCTCTTCTTTCTTCTAAAACATGCGCCAACTTCTGGCAACACGCCCAAAAATCAAGTCCAATATCTGCTTCAAAACTGCTGTGTGTAATCACTAAATCCTCATCAATGATGTAAATATCAAATTCCAATATCTCTTTCAACTCTTCGAAATCCCATTCGTCAAAGGAAGGCTGTTCATCATATAACTTTAACAAATGCGTAGAGCTTGACTCCATTTTCGCCGCTGTTTCTTCCTCAAATAAGAAATATGCTTTTTCTATCGTCCCTAACGAATACTCGACCATACTCTCGATCTGTTCAATTTGGAATTGTTGACTGTTAATCACTTGTTGTTTCAATCTCATATGATCGATAAGAGCAATAGTAAGTGAAATGACAATCGCAAAAGCAATCATAATAAGAGATAGTTTTAGTCTAAAGCGCGACTTCATTCTCTCACTCCTCTGCTGCATACTTACTCATATATAATGAAATTATCGGAAAGATTTCATCTCTTGTTCAATATTGTGAACTGTTTCAATCACATCTTCTGGTTTTACTGGCTTACTATAAAGATAGCCTTGAATTTTGTAACAGCCTTTCTCCTGTAAAAGCTTAGTTTGATCAACATTCTCGACACCCTCAGCAATGACATCCATCTGCAAATGGCGAGCCATCGATATGATCATTGAAACAATTGTGCCATTATTTTCTTGCCGAGTATCACAGTCTCGCACAAAGGAACGATCAATTTTCACAAGATCAAACGGCAAATGCTTTAAGTAGCTTAACGACGAATAACCAGTCCCAAAATCATCTACGGCAATGCTAACTCCTACTTTTTTTAGTTCATTTAAAATCCGAATTGAATGCTCAACATTAACCATTGCCATGCTTTCTGTTATTTCAACTTCCAAACAATTCGCAGGCAGCTCATACTCATGTAAAATCTGTTCAATGCGACTAACTAAATTGTCCTGATAAAATTGTCGAGTAGATAGATTCACAGAAACACTTAAGTTAATCAAGCCTTGATCATGCCATGCTTTCAATTGCTGGCATGCTGTTTTTATTACCCATTCACCGATTGGAACGATTAACCCACTTTTTTCTGCAATTGGAATGAATTCAGCTGGCGAGATAAGCCCCCTAGAAGGATGCTCCCAACGAATTAACGCTTCAAGTCCATAGACTTCACCCGTCTTTACATTGACTTGTGGTTGATACACTAAGAAAAACTCATCATTCGCTAAAGCCCGGTGAATATCACTTTCTAGTACCAATTGGTCTTGTATTTCATCCGACATACTAGGCTCATAGACTGCAATCAGACTTCCTGATTGTTCAGCCTGCAACATCGCAATATTGGCATGTTTCAACAACTCATCAATATTGCTGCCATGTTTAGGATAAACAGCAATCCCGATATTGACTGACACTTTTAAAAGTAAATCTTCTACTTGGATTGTCTCTTTTAATCGTTTTTGAATATCGTAACAAACCTGCTTGGCTTCTTCTTCCTTTTCAATTTCTAGCAAAAGTGCAAATTCGTCACCCGTCAGCCTAGCCAATTGAGCATTTTGGGGAATAGATTGACGAAGGAGAGTCGCAAATGACGTTAAGAGTTGATCGGCAAATGCATGTCCAAATGCCTCGTTAATGCTTTTGAAACGATCAACATCAATGAGTAGTACTGCTTTTCTTTGGAGTGGTTTGGTTTTTACACTCTCAAGCAAACTCTCTTTGAAGTAGCGCCTGTTTGGCAACTCAGTAAGTTCATCGTAATAAGCCATATATTCAATTTTTTCTTTATCCTGCTTTTGCTGGCTAATATCTCGAAAAACGATAATGGCCCCTTTTTTAAAACAACCTTCCTCATATGGAGCAATGCTATAGGAAACAGGAACCATACTTCCTTTCCACTTTATAAACCAATCCTCATCGACCCGGTAGCTTTTGCTTTCGAGTTTAGAGAGCTTCGTGAACTGTGAAATTGATGGTTGCTGAACGGTTTGAAAGAAATCCTTGCCTAGTAAATTTTCATTCTCCCATTGCAAAATTTGTTTTGCCTCTCGATTCGAAAAAGTTACCTTTCCGTCTCCATCAAGAACAATAATCCCTTCTCCCATATTGGACGTAACAGCATGAAGAAATGTCTCATTTTGCTTCAAATTTTCCTCAGCTTGCTTTTGAATAAAGAAAGGCTCTTCAACCGCCGTGTAATAAAGCGCTCTCAATAAAAAGTAAAACCCAAATATTTGAAAAATATGACCTAAGAAGTTCTCAAAACCGAATACACTTACATACGCAGTGAACATTACATCACTAAACACCATATAAACAGATGCGACCGTAATCGTTAAGTAAAACTCATTTTTTACTGCTTTCCTTTTGAGAATCACAAAAATAACCAGAGCCTGGATAACCAGTGCGACATATTGCAATCCGTTCTTCAAAGCCGTTGTACCGACACCTTCAATAACTAATTCAGGTAAAAGCTTCTCTGGCGCATAAACCGTGATAATCGACACGACCGCAAACAAAAGAGCAAGCCCATAAGCCCATTTTCGATTACGAAGCGATGTTTGCTTCTCATTCATCAACACAATCACAAGTAAGCCGATCGCAAGGCTCAACCTGCTAATCATGTAAAACCAAGTAGCCTGATATGGTGAGCTTTCAATAAAAAAGTAAGGCATTCCTTTATACGTAATCGTATGCACAATCTCCCAAATTGTTATAGAAAAGAAGATCGCGCCTAACCACAGTTGCTTCTTTGATAATGTATAAGGAAAAATAGCCCACGCCTGCAAAAATATCGTTGCACAAACGACAACAATAAAAAAGTGCATAATCAAATGGGTTGTCACGAAATTTTCTCCCAAGAACAATTTCAAAAAAGCATCGTGCATGAAAACTAGCAAAAGTATCATACAAATTTGTAATACAAAACTATATCGATACTTGTTAATAAAATGGTTTACTTCTCTCCCCTGTAACACCATTTCCCCCCCAATAACAAGATTTAACATCATCCCCCTCTATGTTACTAGTTCATTTTAACTAAAATCCACAGATTATACTACAACTTTTGACATATTTTTAAAACATTGTCATTATGTTCCCATCGGGGTCTGACCCCGCTTCACTGCACAACAGTGGTAAAGTGGGGTCTGACCCCGTTTCAAAACGTTTTCTTGCTTTAATCAATGAAACATCATATCCTTTTTGTACGTTAACTTGAAATTAGGTGAGTAAATTGATATTACTTTACATGATCATTGCCGTAGCATTCATTGATACATTTTCACAGCTGCCGATTATTGCTCCATTTTCAATTAGCCTTGGAGCTAATCCGATGACAGTCGGGATCATTATCGGAGCTTATTCATTTTCCAATATCATCGGAAACATTATTTCTGGCATTTATATCGATCGCATTGGCGCTAAAAAAATCCTTTTTGCCGGAATGCTTTCTGTAGGGATCATCCTTTTGTCCTATACGTTTGTGACTGATCCGAATCAGTTAATCGTCGTGCGCTTTTTACATGGACTTGCAGGTGGATTAATTGTGCCTGCTGCTTTCACATTTTTAGGTTCGATGAAAAAGAAGCTGGCAAAAGGAAGAGTAATGGCTCTATCTGGTGGTTCCGTTGGAGTAGCCGCTGTTGCAGGTCCTGCACTTGGGGCAATCATCAGTGGACGGCTAGGCTTTCATTCGTTATTTTATTTGATCACAGTCTTAATGGTCGTATTTGCATTTCTTGCTCTCTTCTTTCTAAAAGAACGCCCAATACAGGCACAAACGCAAGAAGCATCTCAATTCAACCAAAACGGTTTCTTGCTAACAAGACCACTTCTCTACTCGTATATTTCAATCTTTTTATTGGTTTTCTCGTTAGGGATCTTAACCTTTGCTTTGCCGCTAAAAGTTGAAGAACTCGCTTTACAAACTGAACTAACAGGTTTATTGATCAGTACTTTCGGTATCGTCGCTATCTTAATTTTTGTTCTCCCGACAAATAAATTGTTTGACCGCATCAAAAAGCCACGCCTCATGGCCATCGGCTTATTAACAATAGCAATGGCCTTAAGCGCACTTTCTGTTTCGATTAGCTTTATTCAAATACTAGTAGCAATGATTATTTACGGAGTAGGTTTTGCTTTTATTTTTCCTTCTACGAGTGCGACGGTTGCAGAGAGCTCCGGAGAAACGAGACGTGGGAAGGCATTCGGAATCTTCTACGCATGCTTTTCGTTCGGTGTCGTGGCCGGCTCTTTTTTCTCAGGCGCATTAGCATTGCAACCTTCAGCGTTATTTTTAACGGGGGCGATCATAATCGTCGTGGTTGTGTTGATCGTTGGTTTGAACATAGTGTTTAACCGAAAAAAACGACAAAAAAACTCTGTCTAGCAATAGAGCTATGACAGAGTTTTTCATTTGTATTATCGAACCGTTTTCGCACCTAAATAACGAGGCTTCCAATATGAATTGTTCATATCACTAATCGTCACACCAGTGCTTGATCCGGCATGGATGAACTTATTATCTCCCATATAAATCCCTGCATGAGACGCTCCTGGAGCATACGTTTCAAAGAATACTAAATCGCCCTTTTTCGGGGATGATACAGGCGTTGTTGCATTCCAGATTTGCGCAACCGTCCGTGGCAACGTGATCCCTTGTGTTCTGTATACGTGATTCAAAAAGCCCGAACAATCAAAGCCAGCAGGGGTACTTCCTCCCCACACATACGGCACTCCGATATAGTTTCTAGCTTCAGCGATTAATGCATCAGCATTGAATGATCTCACTTCAGGGGCCGGTGCAGGTGCAGGTGTTGGCGCTGAGCCTGCAGTTAAGCGTAACACTTGTCCAACATGAATCGTATCTGAAGTTAAATTGTTAAATGTTCTTACTTGTTGAACTGATAGATTGTGATTTGTTGCGATTCTCCATAACGAGTCACCAGCTTGTACGGTATAAGTATTTGCTGATGAAGAAGACGTTGATGTTGTTGGTGCCTGTCCTGCTGCATTAGGAATTCTCAAAACTTGGCCTACGCGAATGAGATCAGAAGGTAAGTTGTTCAGCGATCTCAATTCTGTGACTGTCGTATTGTGATTTCTAGCAATCACTGAAAGGCTGTCACCTGATTTAACAGTATAAGAGATTGTACTATTAGTAGCCGTTCGCTGTGTTGTTAATGATAGTTGTTGGCCAACGTGAATTGTTGATGATGATAACTGGTTGTATTGCATTAATTGATCAACAGTCAAATTATTGCTCGTTGCGATTCTCCAAAGCGTATCACCGGATTGTACAGTATAGGTGCCTACACTAGCAGAAGCTTTGTCTGATAACCCTGCAGTCATAAATCCAAAAGCAGCAACAGCAATAATAATATGTTTTTTCAATGAACAACACACTCCTATGGAAGTTTTTTGTCTCGTACCATTTGCTTTTCTTTCAACGAGACTCATCATAACCCGATTAGGAGTGTGGCGATAGCCCTCTTTTGTTGGGTGAGTTACCTGAAATCACCAGGTCATATATTAGTGAGAGGTGCATTCGCCTATCCGCTCTTTCGCAATTATTTTCGAAAAACCACAAACTTCCAGAGAGCGTTTCCATGCTAAAATAATGGTAAGTGCTACTGGCACTTACTAAAGAAACACAAGCTCTCACTAAATTTTTGATTACGCTTTCTATTTTTACCATTTTAAAAAAGAGGAGGTCAGATGAAATGAAAAGATTTAGTTTTGTATTCATTCTATTGCTGTTTGTTTTAGCTGCGTGTGGAACAAATGACCAAACTGAAGAAACAGAGATTCCTGAAGATGTAGAGGAGCAATTGAATGAAGAGGTTGAAGAATCAGTAGACGTCGAGGTACCTAGTGAAGAGGCTGAGGCTGAGCAACCGTCATTACCTGTATTAGATGCAACAAAGACAGTCATTATGCAAATTGAAGGAATGGATGAGGAAATGACAGTAAGTCTTCATCAACATGAAACGTTAGGTTTCTCAACGTATATACCAGAGGACATGACAGTCGAATCCGATGAACTAACATTCAACGTGTACACAAATTATCAAGGAAATAAAAACGAGGATGCTAGACTATTTATTACGAAACAAACAAAAGAAGAAATAACTGATAGCTTTGAATCAGAAGGGGTTGTATTGACTGATGCCGATGAACACGCATTTAGCTTTTCTGAAGAAGAATATTTAGTAGAAAAAGAAGGGTTTTCTGGACG
Organism: Halalkalibacter sp. HAAS-P014; assembly: GCF_056619965.1. NCBI lineage: Bacteria > Bacillati > Bacillota > Bacilli > Caryophanales > Bacillaceae > Halalkalibacter > Halalkalibacter sp. HAAS-P014. Next base: position 192,462 of record NZ_JBWQTV010000010.1, read on the forward strand.
CGTTTCACTCTTTACACAAGGTGACGAACATTATCTAGTAGCCTATTACTATCCAAGTGAATTTGCTGACGGCTTTAGCGCCCGTTCACAAATTATTATTGATGAATTGGTCTGGCACGATAAGTAAGTTTTGAATTAAAGAAATGCCCTCAGTGTAAAACGGAAACTAGATCATTCCGGTTTCCGTTTTACACTGAGGGGAAGACATATGTTGAAACTTTTTTCAATCTAACAGCAACTACCTATTCTTCAACTTCCTCATCATCATCATCATAATCATACTCATTCTCGTATTCCTCTTGAACACTAGCGTCATAATCATGGCTAATCTCGTATTCATCATCTAAATCGTAATCGTAGTCATACTCCTCTTCAGAATAGTCATGCTGGTGCCCTTCTGTATCATAGTCATGATACCATTCATCTTCATACTCATACTCATCATACCAATCATATTCTTCATATTCGTATTCATCGTACTCGTATTCATCGTACCAGTCATAGTCATACTCCCAGTAATCATAGTCGTAGTAATCCTCTGAATAGTCTCCCCCGTCAAAGTAGCCACCATCGTAATATTCCCATAAATAATCATAATAATATAGATCATCAGAATAAAAGAATTGCGCATAGACTTGCTCTTCTGTCATTGGGGCGCTGATCCAAGATTCTATTAAATCATATACTGTGTAAATCGGAATACTAAACCCAATGCCTACTTCCCGTGTGTCCTTTGCAGAGTTAATCGCAATGATCCGTTCGGTTTTTTGCGATAAGAGAGGTCCTCCACTGCTGCCTGGTGAAATCGGAGCAGAAATTTGATACAGGTTTGAGTAAACAAAATTTCCAATATGAAAATCTCGGTTCACTCCAGTCACATATCCCATTGTAGCTGTATTCTCAAGACCATGTGGACTTCCGAGCGCAATTACATCTTCCCCAATTAAAGTCGGTTCAGTATACTCAATTTGTGAAGGCGTCCTACCTGAAAAGTCAGGTACTTCAATAACAGCAACATCTGTTTGATTGGAATAGCCAATGACTGTGCCGGAATGATTAGTGCCATTCATCGTTCGAACCGACACATACCGGCTCCCCTCTACAACATGGGCATTGGTAATGACGATTCCTGAGTCATTATATAGGAAACCTGAACCTTGGCTGTAGGGAGTTTCAACTGTAAAGACATTTTCTTGCGCATCAGCAATAATATCGGTCAGTTCACGGGTTTCACTCTCCTTCTCAGGTCGATCTATATTTTCATCCTGGCTGTCATCAACCGGTAGAGGAGCTAATTCTCTATCACTCTCTAATACTAGTGGTGCAGGTTGAACAGTTTCCGTCACCATTTCACGTCCGATATACAGATAACTGCTAACCATCAGTAAGATGACAACCCTTGCAGTAGTGATTACCGGTACTACCGGGAATCTTTTTCGCTTATTCCCACATCCACTACAGAACCTCATTTTTTCTTTTAGCTCTGTTCCACAATTTGGACAGTACATTTCAAGTACCTCTCCTTCTTCTAAAGATATTACTTTTACTCTAGCATAAAAAAAGGAAAACAACGTCCATTTTCATAAAATACCAGAAACGCTTTAGGTTACCAGCCTTTGCCTCTTTTATTGGGCACGTATCGAAAAAGACCTCTCCAATGCAAAAAAGAGTGGCTGCATCACTGGCAACCACCCTTAAAAGTCAAACTTCTATTTTCCTTCTTATTTTTCCACCGAAAAACGGTACACCGTCGCCGTTTCATACACCTCATTCTCATTTAGGACAATCTGTGGAAAGTCCGGATGATGAAGGGCGTCTGGGTGATGTTGCGTCTCAAGACAAAGCCCTAAATGTTTGCGCGCTCTTACGCCTCTTATATGAAAGTCATCATCCATCATGTTTGATGTATAAAAGACCACCGCCGGCTCATCTGTTTCAATCGTCAATTTCCGACCACTAGAACGTTCGGTTACTTGAATTTCTTCTGAGTGGTTAGCACGTAACACAAAGGGGTGATCATACCCACCACCGACAAGCTCAATTTGTGGGTGAGCCGATCCAATCCCTTCCCCGATTCGTTTCCCGTCCCTAAAATCAAATGGCGTCCTCTCAACAGCAAGGGCTTCGCCTGTTGGCAGCAAGGAATCATTCAGCTCTAAATAACGTTCACTCTTCATGGTGACTTCATGATCAAGGATGTCACGTTTCGCGTTTCCACTTAAGTTAAAATACGAGTGGTTCGTCAGATTAACAGGCGTCTTTTGATCAGTTGTTGCTCGGTAAGAGATAATCAGCTCATTTTCATTGGTTATGCGATAGGTGATGGATACCCGGAGATTTCCCGGGTAACCTTCCTCACCATCCTTGCTTACATAGGAAAAGCAAACAGCATCGTCCTCTATCTTTGAATCCCAAATGACCTTATCAAAACCACGCAGACCTCCATGAAGATGATTGCTACCTTCATTACGTGCCAACTCGTATGTTACACCGTCTAGTTCAAACTGTGACGAGCTGATTCTCCCTGCCACACGGCCGACAACGGCACCAAAATACGGAGAGTATGAGCTATAGTCTTCGATTGTGTCAAAACCAAGCACAACATTCTCGATCGTTCCATTTTTATCTGGCACATTGATTTCCGTAATCGTACATCCATAATCTAGGCAGACAACTTCCATTCCATTGTCATTTTTCAGCCGGAACGATGTTACTTCCTGTCCGTCTAACTTGCCAAATATCGCTGCTTGAACGTTCATGGAACTTCTCCTTTATTTACTATTTCTTTAAAGCTTGTTTCATTTTGGCCACAACATTCTCAACCGTAAACCCATACTCTTTTAAAACTTTACTAGCTGGAGCCGATGCGCCAAATTGATCAATCGAAAGAATTTCTCCTGCATCGCCGACATATTTACTCCACCCTAGTGATGAACCCATCTCCAAGCTGACGCGCGCTTTCACATTTGGAGGAAGGATCCGTTCCTTATAGTCTTGCGATTGCTTATCAAAGCGATCCCAACTCGGCATGCTGACAACTGACACTTGAATTCCTTCTGCTGCTAATTGTTTCTGTGCTTCAACAGCAAGCTGCACTTCAGAACCTGTTGCTAGCAGCAGCCCCTCTGCTTTTCCTTTTGCTTCTGAAACAACATACGCTCCTTTTTTCACACCCTCGTAAGCGACATCAACTGATTTCGCTGCTGTCAGTAAATCTTGGCGACTTAATACGAGTAACGTTGGCTCGTCACGGCTCTCCAGTGCGATCTTCCAAGCTGCGACCGTTTCATTGCCATCGGCCGGACGGATGATACTCACACCTGGCATCGCACGAAACGATGCTAACTGCTCAACCGGTTCATGAGTCGGGCCGTCTTCTCCAACAGCAACGCTATCGTGCGTAAACACAAACGTAACAGGGAGCTTCATAAGAGCTGACAAACGTACAGCCGGACGTAAATAATCAGAGAAAACAAAGAATGTCGCGCCAAATGGTTTAACGCCACCATGAAGCGCCATCCCGTTCACCATTGCTGCCATTGCAAACTCGCGAACACCGTACCAGACATTGCGTCCACTGTAATCATCACGGCTAAAGTTGGCTTCTCCTTTTAACATCGTCTTATTAGATGAAGCTAAGTCAGCCGAACCTCCAAAAATAGCCGGTATCTTTTTCGCAAACGCATTAAGTGCAACTCCTCCGGCAGAACGAGTTGCAACTTTTTCAACTCCTACTTCGTATGACGGCAAGTTCAGATCCCACCCAACCGGCAGCTCACCACTCATTGCTTGTGCTAATTGATCCCCTAATTCAGGGAATGCTTGCTTGTAGCTTTTCAATAATTCATTCCAACGCTCTTCTTGTTTTTCTCCTTCTTCCTTCACCTGTCTAAACAGCTCATTCACCTCACTCGGAACATGAAACTCATCAGCTGATGTCCAACCGTAGTTTTCTTTAACAAGCTTGATTTCGTCAGCACCTAATGGGGCCCCGTGAGAAGCTGACTTACCACCTTTATTCGGAGAACCGTATCCAATTGTTGTTTTCACCTCAATAAGAGTCGGGCGCTCATCTTCTTTCGCTCGTTCAATCGCTTTATTGATTTCTTCAAGATTATTACCATCAGCAACACGGAGATAATGCCATCCATATGCTCTAAAACGATCTTCTACACTCTCAGAAAACGAAAGATGCAAATCCCCATCCAACGAGATATCATTGGAATCATATAACACAACGAGACGTCCAAGCTGTAAGTGACCTGCAAGTGAAGCCGCTTCGGCTGATACCCCTTCCATTAAGTCGCCATCGCCACAAATGCTATATGTATAATGATCGACAATGTTGTATCGATCACGGTTAAACTTCGCTGCTAGATGTCTTTCTGTCATCGCCATTCCGACAGCCATTGCAAAGCCTTGGCCTAGTGGTCCCGTTGTCGCATCAACACCAGCCGTATGGCCAAATTCAGGGTGTCCCGGCGTTTTACTGCCCCATTGACGGAAATTCTTTAAATCTTCCATCGTGACATCATAACCTGATAGATGTAAGAGGCTGTATAACAGCATCGATCCATGACCTGCCGATAAGACAAAACGATCACGGTTAAACCAATTCGGATTTGCTGGGTTATGCTGCATATGCTTTCCGTAAAGAGAGAATGCCATCGGAGCTGCCCCCATCGGCATACCAGGATGCCCAGAGTTGGCTTTTTCGATGCTGTCAATCGACAGTGTTCGAATTGTGTTAACTGCTAATTCTTCAATTGTTCCTTGTTTTATCGCCATAAAAAATCACTCCTTAAGATTTATCTATATTTTAATTTTTCTTGATCCTATTTTCCCTTAAAAAAATGCACTGAAAACTATTAAGCATTCAGCGCATTTATTGTGGTTTATTTGTCCCCGCTTTGTAAATTTTCTAGTTGTTAAAACAAAACACTAGGGGCATGGTGTTACGGTCCTTATCTTAGCGCAAATGTATCTAACAGATATTTGTTTACAATCGCTTTTAACTGTTCTTGTCTTCCAGATTTGTTTTGAATCTTTTCTAGTTGCAGTGCGTGTTGCTCTAATTTACGGAAATCTGTTTTGCCTTCCACAATCTCAAGGCCAATTCCTTCCGTATAGCTCTTATAACGGTCAGCAATGAAGTCATCTAGCACTTTATCTTCGATTAAACGCTGCGCCACCTTTGTACCAATCGCAAATGCATCCATTCCAGCAATATGCGCGTGGAAGAGATCATCTGTATCAAATGAGCCACGTCTTACTTTCGCATCAAAGTTCAAGCCCCCTGTTCCAAGTCCGTCATTTTTTAAAATTTCATACATTGCTAATGTCGTAGAGTATAAATCTGTTGGGAATTCATCTGTATCCCAACCAAGCAATGTATCGCCTTGGTTCGCATCAACCGACCCTAACATGCCGTTAATACGCGCCGTGCGCAGTTCATGCTCAAATGTATGGCCAGCAAGTGTCGCATGGTTTGCTTCGATGTTAAATTTGAACGTGTCTTGTAGGTCATATTTTTGTAAAAATGCTAGGCCTGTTGCAACATCAAAATCATATTGATGCTTTGTCGGCTCCTTTGGCTTTGGTTCAATTAAGAATTGCGCATCGAAGCCAATTTCATTGGCATAGTCTTTTGCCATATGGAAAAAGCGTGCTAGATTATCAAGTTCAAGTCCCATATCTGTGTTTAAGAGCGTGTCATACCCTTCACGTCCACCCCAGAATACATAGTTCTCAGAACCTAGCTCTTTCCCGACTTCAAGGCCTTTTTTCACCTTTGCAGCTGCATAAGCAAACACATCAGCATTTGGCGCTGTCGCAGCTCCGTGCACCCAGCGTGAATGCGTGAACATATTGGCTGTATTCCAAAGGAGCTTCACTTTACTCGTTTTCATATATTCTTTAATCATCGCCGTAATTTGATCGATATTTTTAAATGTTTCACTTAAAGATTCAGATTCAGGAGCGACATCAATATCATGGAAGCAAAAGTAAGGCACACCTAACTTCTCATAAAACTCAAACGATGCTTCCACACGTGCCTTAGCTAAGTCCATACCAGAAAGGCGATCGTATGGACGTACAGCTGTCCCTGCACCAAACGGGTCTGAGCCTTCCCCTGTGAATGTATGCCAGTACGCTACGGAAAAGCGTAAGAACTCTTCCATCGTCTTTCCATTAATGATCTCTTCTGGATTATAGTACTTATATGCAAATGGATTAGTAGATTCAGTACCTTCAAACTTCACTTGGTTCACATTTTTAAAATAGCTCATTTTCAATCCCCCGTTTATATTTGTTTTTATAGTAATCGCTTTCAATAACTAGATTATATCACCTTCAACTTAGTTTGTACATTGGATAAACTAAGTTTTTATACAAAAAATATTTCCTTTAGCTTACCTTTTTCTTGTTGGTCCCTGAACTTTTTTCAATCCAAATGTTTTCCATTTGTTCAAGAGTCTTCCCTTTTGTTTCCGGGATAAACTTCCATACGAATAAGGCAGATAGCACACTCATTAACCCGTAGAAACCGTACGTCATCCCACCACTAAATTCCATCATCATTGGATATGTTGAGGAAATGAAATAGTTTGCAGCCCACTGTGCAGCAACCGCAATCGCCACAGCTTGACCACGAATTCGGTTCGGGAAGATTTCAGAAATTAATACCCAGCAAATCGGTCCCCAAGACATCATAAAGGAAGCAGTGTATATAATGATAAAGAACAAGGTGCTAATTCCAATAATATTTGAGAAGGCGAGCCCTGCAACACCGAACATTCCTATCGCCATTCCGATAGAACCGACAATCAACAGTGGTTTACGGCCCCATTTATCTACCGTTAAAATCGCAACAATTGTAAAGATAACATTGACAAGCCCCATAACAATCGTCTGTAACATCGAAGCATCTGCAGAAGCACCCATGCTTTCAAAAATACGTGGTGCATAATACAATGCTACGTTGATCCCAACAAACTGCTGGAAGACTGAAAGCATAATACCGACAATAATCACAAGCTTTCCATATTCAAACAGTTTTGCAGCCGTAACATTTTTATTTAATGTGACTTTAATTTCTGCTAATACAGATTTCGCTTCTTGTGGTCCGTTAATCTTCGTTAAGACATCTAACGCTTTTGTATCTTCTTTTTTCATTACTAAATACCGCGGTGTTTCCGGGACAAATAGTAAGAGAGTGAAGAACAATAGTGCCGGAATTGCTTCTGATGCAAACATATATCTCCAGCCAATCTCTTGGATCCACTGCATCGATTGACCGTTAGCAATTGACCAGTTCACAAAATAAACGACTAGCATACCAAAAATGATTGTAAATTGATTGAACGAAACTAAACGACCACGGATTTTAGCCGGAGCAATTTCCCCGATGTACATCGGAACAATTGCTGAAGCGAGACCGACCCCGATTCCTCCGATAATCCGGTACAGGTTAAATGTCAGTAAAAGAGCAATCGTCGGCTCGCCTCTTTCAAAGAACAAGAACTCCGGATAAGCTGAGCCAAGTGCTGATAATAGGAAAAGCAACGACGCTAAAATAAGAGATCTTTTACGCCCAAATTTTGATGCAAAGAATCCAGATAAAAGCCCCCCGATAATACAACCGATTAACGCACTCGATATCGTTGCACCATGAGCAAATGAACCTAACCCTAAACTATCAGTAAAATAAGCTTGTAATGATCGTTCAGCACCAGATATAACAGCCGTATCATACCCAAATAACAACCCTCCTAAGGCCGCCACCAAGGTAAGGGCAATAACATATACTAATTGTTGTTGCTTCATAGCTTATTTAAGGACAGTAGTTAAAACGCTTTCAACAGATGGTAACAATTTACCTTATGTGATTACATTCTGTCCTTAATCCTCCCTTCCTTAAATTAGTTATCTTTTCACATATAAACTTAAAGCGTTTTCAAATTCAATAAAAATAGAAGTAGGTAATGCAATGAATACTAGTAAACCGTTATTGGCTCTAAATAATCCGTCTATTCCCTTAGTCCCTATCCCCCCAATCTGTACTATTCTTTTTTACTATGACTCTATTATAACAATAAACACTTAGTTAGTCTATCGGATGAACTAAGTTCCCTATTTTGACACATTATGATATAAATAAAAACATACGACTAACGGAATCGAGGAGAAACGATCATGTCATGGAATCAACAAGTTGTTAAGGTGAAAAATAAAAGCACCATCCTGCATACGATTAAGGAACATGCTCCCTTATCTCGTGCTGATCTCTCCCAACAACTAGGGTTAACAAAAGGAACAGTCTCTTCTTTAGTAAGTGAGCTCTTACAGGAGGATTTGGTCTATGAAACCGGCCCGGGGGAATCTAGTGGAGGTAGGCGACCCGTTATGCTGTTATTTAACGAACATGCGGGATATTCAATTGGAATCAACTTAGGCGTCAACTACATACTCGGTGTTTTAACGGATTTATGTGGAAAAATTATTAGTGAAAAATCAATCCCTTTTAAAAAACTAGAATACAAAGAAAGTGTTGAAACCGTCAAAGAAGTGATTAATCATTTATGTGATCAAGCGCCAGATAGTCGCTATGGGATCGTCGGAATTGGCATCGGGGTTCCAGGTATTGTGAGTTATGACGGAAAGATTTTAATCGCTCCAAACTTAGGGTGGAAAAATATCAACCTGAAACAGGACATGGAAGAAGAATACAAGATCCCGATTATAGTCGACAACGAAGCAAATGCGGGAGCTTATGGCGAGAAGCGCTTTGGTACAGGTAAAGATTATGAAAACCTCGTTTACGTCAGTGCAGGAATCGGCATCGGTGCAGGCCTTATATTAAATGGGGAACTGTACAAAGGAGCACACGGTTATTCTGGCGAGATGGGGCATACCGTTATCGAAAGAAATGGAAAAGAATGTCGCTGTGGTCGCAAAGGTTGCTGGGAAACGTATGCATCAGAACAAGCCGTTTTTGAAAAAGCCGCAAACGCGCTGAATACACCATCGGATGAGCTCACATTAGAGTTTATCCTCGAACAAGCAAGAGAAAACGATCAAGTGAAAGCGATATTCACTGATATTGGCGTCCATCTCGGCATTGGCATTACTAATATCATTAACACGTTTAATCCACAACAAATTATCATTGGCAACCGTTTAGCGATGGCAAAAGAGTATTTGCAAGAGCCCATTAACGAGCTCATTGCAAACCAAACCTTACCATTCACTCAAACCCAATCGAGTGCAGAGCTTACCTTTTCTCAATTAAATAAACACGCTTCAGCTCTTGGCATCTCAGCGTGTACGGTGGAACAATTTTTACAACATATATTGGAAAGCCATAAATCATAACCGGCCACCACAAATGGGCCACTCCAGGCGCCTGTTAGGACAAATTCACTCCTAAAGGGCGCCTCTTATATGTTGGTGGACTTTTTCTTTGTAGAATTGATCGAGCTGTTTTTGTTCTTCGTTTGTAAATCCTTTGACGTTTACGGCTTGTAAGTTGTCTGCTGCTTGTTTTGTGTCTTTGAAACCTGGAATCACACTTGTGATGCCATCGGTTTCCATAATCCATTTCAGTGCCGCACGGGTCATATTGCCTCTGCCTTCAGCAATCCAGCTAAGCTCACGGCTTAGTTCTACTCCTTTTTTAAACTCCAGTCCACCGAATGTTTCGCCGACATTGAACGCTGCGCCGTCACGATTGAAATGACGGTGGTCATCTTCTTCAAATGCCGTATTTGCTGTAAACTTCCCTGTTAATAGTCCACTTGCTAAAGGAACTCTGGCTAAAACTCCGACTCCTTTTTTCTTAGCTTCCCCAAACAGTTCAGCCTTAGGTTGTTGACGCAAAAGGTTAAAAATAACTTGCAGCGAGCTCGCCTTCGTATGTTCCAGACAGAACAACCCTTCCTCAATCGTCTCCACACTAACGCCATAGTAGCGAATTTTCCCTTCTGCTTTCAGCTTCTTAAGCACATCAAACACCGTGCCGTCTTGCAGGATCTCCATCGGTGGGCAGTGGATTTGGTAAAGGTCAATTGCCTCTCTTTCCACCCTTTTTAAACTTTGTTCGCAATATGTACGGACGCTTTTTTCCGAATACGTAGCTAGATCAAATATATCACCAGCCCGGCAAAACTTCGTGGCGATGTGAACCTTATCTTCCTTTCCTTTTGTCGCTTTTGCAAGAAGTTCTTCACTATGGCCGTCTCCGTAAACATCAGCTGTATCAAAGAAATTTACTCCTTGTCCAATTGCCAGATCGAGTCCTTTTAATGCTTCTTTGTCGTTAGTTTTCCCCCAAGCACCACCGATTGCCCAAGTTCCGAAGCCTAGTTCGCTAATCGTTAAGTCGGTATTTCCAAGCTGTTTATACTTCATTCAAATCCTCTCCCTTATGCAAAAAGGCTGCCTCTCTGTAATCTTGAGACAGCCTTGTATGCTTTATTTTCTAAACTTAACTAGATTTTCGTTTAATTCTTTTGTTTGCGTGTAAACATTTTGATACAGTTCGAAAAGTTCCTTGTACTGAAGGACATTTTCTTCTTTTGGCAGATATTCTTTATCAACTTGTAAGAACGTATCAGCACACTCCTTCAGTGACCCAAACCAGCCACATCCGAATGCTGCCAACATCGCAGCACCCATGCCTGGGCCTTGTTCGCTTGAGAGCTTAACGATTTTTGCATTAAAGATATCTGCTTGCATTTGCAGCCATACTTCATTTTTGGCCCCACCACCGATCGACACAACCGTATCAATCGTTTTTCCATGCTTACGGAAAATCTCAACCGAGTCGTTTAACGAAAACGTAATTCCTTCAAGAACGGCACGGACAAAGTCTTTCCGCTCATGCGAGCCGTCCATTCCAATAAAACTGCCTCGAATGGCTGAGTCAACATGCGGCGTCCGTTCGCCAACGAGATACGGGGTAAATAACAATCCGTTTGCGCCTGGTGGAACCGTATCGATGTCTTTTAAAAAGTCCGTAAAGTCCTCACCTTCAGCAAACACATTTTTAAACCAACTTAAGCTGTACCCTGCAGCAAGCGTTACACCCATTGTATAATAGGCACCTGGTGCACCATGGTTAAAATAATGAACGGTCCCTTGGAAATCTTTGTCGTCACTCGATTCATAGGAAAGCACGACGCCCGATGTCCCGATACTTGCCAATGTTTTGCCTTCTTCGAGTATTCCGGATCCGATAGCGCCACACGCATTATCGGCTCCTCCAGCAAACAAACGTGTTCTCTCGGATAGCCCCGTTCGCTCAGCCACTTCCGTAAGAAGCGTTCCGACTTCCTCATGTGATCCAACTAACGGTGGACAAAAATCAGCGTCAAGTTCGAATAACTCGCAAATTTCCTTGCTCCATTGCTTTTTTGACACATCTAGCAACAATGTCCCAGCTGCATCAGAATAATCCATATGAAGCTTGCCTGTAAGCTTAAGACGGACATAATCCTTCGGCAAGACAAATGTTTTCGCTTTTTCAAAAAGCTCAGGTTCATGTTTTTTCACCCATAGGATCTTTGGCAACGTAAATCCTTCTAACGCAGGATTTTTCGTTACTTCCAGTAGGCGCTCCTCGCCAACGGTTTGATAAATTTCCCGGCATTCTGCAGTGGTTCTCGTGTCATTCCACAATATCGCATTGCGAAGAGGTTCATTGTTATCATCTAAGAGAACGAGTCCATGCATCTGTCCTGAAAAGCTAATGCCTTCAATGTCTGACTTGTCACCAGGAAAGCTTTGCAAGAGCTCAGACAGTCCTTGAACTGTCTGATTCACCCACTCTTGTGGCTGTTGCTCACTGTATCCTGTTTTTTCTTGAATTAACGGATACTCTTTTGATACTTCTCTTGTCACTTCACCGTTCTGATTAACAAGCAGAATTTTCACCGCGCTTGTGCCTAAGTCTATTCCAATTACGTATTTCATCGCATATCCACTCCTGCTTTCAAAGTTACTCTCCTGCGTATGCTTTTAGTAAATATTGGTTAATTGTAGCTTTGATGCGCTCTTGTTTCCCTGATTTGTTCTTGATTTCTGTAAGTCCAAGCGCATGCTCTTCAAGCTTTTTCAGATCGGTATTTCCAGTAACGATTTCCTTGCCGATGCCTTGTGTGAAGCTTTCATAGCGATCTTCCACAATGCCATCCATCACTTTATCGTCAATTAGCTTTTGTGCGACTTTTAAGCCAACTGCAAATGCATCCATTCCGGCAATATGTGCTTCAAATAAATCTTCCGGCTCAAACGATCCACGTCTTACTTTCGCATCAAAGTTTAACCCACCTCGTCCAAGACCACCATTTTTAATGATCTCATACATCGCAAGCGTTGTTGAATACAAGTCTGTCGGGAACTCATCTGTATCCCAGCCAAGCAACGGATGTCCTTGGTTCGCATCGACTGACCCAAGCATGCCGTGGACTCGTGCATAGCGAAGCTCGTGCTCAAACGTATGGCCGGCAAGTGTTGCATGGTTCGCTTCGATGTTGAACTTCAAGTGGTCTTGTAAGCCGTAATGCTGCAGGAATGCATAGCCACTTGCCACGTCAAAATCATATTGGTGCGACGTTGGCTCTTTTGGTTTTGGTTCAATCAGGAATTGAGCGTCAAAGCCGATTTCCTTCGCGTAATCCACACACATATGGAAGAAACGTCCAAGGTTATCCATTTCTAGTTTTAAATCGGTATTTAACAACGTTTCATAGCCTTCGCGCCCACCCCAGAATACATAGTTTTCTGCGCCAAGCTCCTTCCCGATTTCAAGACCCTTTTTCACTTTTGCTGCAGCATAAGCAAATACATCAGCATTATTTGATGCAGCCGCACCGTGCACAAAACGAGGGTTTGTAAAGTTATTAGCCGTGTTCCAAAGCAACTTTGTCTTGCTGTCTTTCATATAATCCTTGATCATTGCTACAATTGTGTCTAAGTTATCATACGTTTCCCTTAGGCTGTCTCCTTCTGGTGCAATATCAACATCATGGAAGCAGAAATACGGGACTCCTAGCTTTTCGAAAAATTCAAATGCAGCTTCTACACGTGCTTTCGCTAAATCCATGCCACTGAATTTACTCCACGGGCGAATCGCTGTACCTGTACCGAACGGATCTGATAAGTCTTCCGTGAATGTATGCCAATATGCGACACCAAAACGAAGGTATTCCTCCATTGTTTTTCCACCAATGATTTCAGTTGGATTGTAAAATTTAAATGCATATGGATTTGTTGAATTAGAGCCTTCGTATTTAATTTTGTCGATGTTTGCAAAGTATGTCATAGAGGGTTCCTCCTGGAATTTTTAAATTTTATTCACATTTTCTAAATTACGTCGATCCCTTGTGTAGCAACTACCTTAGTTCATCCAATAGATAAACTAAGTATCAATGTTTGATCCCTAATCTGTTAGCGTCATGGTAAATTCTTTATTTTCCCTTATAATAGTACTAAGTTTTCTTTTAGGGAGGTACATCTATGAGTCGCACACTATACAGTATCCTTGAATGGATTTCACGCTTTGCATACGTAAATGTCTTATGGATCTTATTTACGTTAGCCGGCGCCATCCTTCTCGGATTATTTCCTGCTACAATCGCTATGTTTACTCTCGTCAGGCAGTGGCTGAGGGGAAACTCGGACATGCCCGTCTTTACATCATTCTGGCAATCCTATAAAAGCGAGTTTGTAAAAAGCAACCTGTTAGGAATACCGATATATCTTATTTCGTTTATATTCGTATTTAATGTTTTCTTTCTTCAAGCTAATATTGGTCAATTGTTAACTTGGACATCGGCTCCGTTACTAGCCGGAATGCTGTTGTTTCTCATTTTTCTCTTTTACCTTTTTCCGACTTATGTCCATTTTGATTTAAACGTAAGGCAGATTTATAAAAATGCCTTTCTAACCATGTTAGTCAGTCCGTTACACACTTTCTTGATTCTCATAAGTCTCGGAGCATTTTACTTAATCGTAACGGTGATTCCAGCATTGGGACTTATCTTCGGTGCTAGCTTTTATAGCTTTCTCACAATGTGGACTGCCATGAATGCATTTTCTCGCATCCAGCAAAAGCAACACACATAAGCCCTCACCTGTCTTTTCAATAAAAGGCAGGTGATTTTTATTACCCTTTTACCGCACTAGAAGAAATCCCTTCCACGATCTTATTACTGAAGAATAAGAATGCAATTAAAATGGGGAGTACACTAATAATAAGCGTTGCACCAATCGCTCCCCAGTCAGTCATATACTGTCCGACGAAGTTTTGGATTCCAACTGTCAGCGTTTTATACTTATCAGAACTAATGAACGTATTTACGAATACGAATTCATTCCAGTTATAGATCATATTAATAATCGCTGTTGTTGATAAAATTGGTGCAGAAATCGGCAATAATATTCTGAAGAACAATCTGTGAAGAGAAGCTCCGTCAATAATCGCGGCCTCTTCAATTTCCCTCGGAATCGTGTAATAAAAACCTAGTAAAATCATCATCGTAATCGGCAAGTTATATGCCGTGTAAGTCAGGACGATCGACAATGGATTATCAATTAAATTAAGATTTAAAAACATGCTGAATAATGGAATTAACGCAGAGTGAATTGGAATCATCAACCCGACCATGAATAATCCTAGCACGAGCTTGCTTAGCTTCCATTTCATTCTTGTAATAACGAATACAGCCATACTTGCAAACAACAGTGTAAGTGCAATCGATAAGCCTGTAATCCAAACACTGTTAAAGAAATACGTCCCGATTCCACCTTCCCAAACGGTTATATAGTTTTGCCATTTAATTTCTTGTGGAAGTGCAAAAGGAGAACCGGCAAAAATTTCGCGATTATCCTTTAGAGAGAAAAGGAATAACCAAACAATGGGAAAAATTTGAAAAACAGCAACAATGCTTAAACATACATATAGCAGAATGTATCCTATACGCCCCATCACGTAAACCTCCCTTTAATATTGGATCTCATCTTTATTAGCTGTAACCTTGCGAATAATAACAGTAACAAGTAGTGTAATTAGCAACAACATGAACCCTACGGCACTACCGTAACCGAAGTTATTCGTTGAGAAAGCTAATTTGTACATGTATGAAGCCATAACTTCACTTGCTCCATTTGGTCCTCCACCAGTCATGACCCAAATCAAGTCAAAGTACTTCAGAGATCCAACAATTGCAAGGACTATCGTGACTTTTACAACACCCATGATTAAAGGCAATTTGATCCGGTAAGCAATTTGGAACGGTGATGCTCCATCGATTTTTGCAGCTTCCATAATCGATTCAGGAATCCCTTTTAAAGCAGCATAGTAAATCAAAATATAGAAACCAGCATATTGCCATAAGATCGGGATAAAGATCGAGTACAAAACGATGTTTGGATCTGCCAGCCATAATGGTGGGTTTTGAACACCGAACCAGCTAAGAACGCTATTCAACATTCCATTAGAAGGATTATAAATTTTAATCCACAGCTGTGCGATCGCTACAGATGATAACAACATTGGAATTAAATAAATTTTCCGTAATAAATCAGAACCTTTAATTTTTGATGCTAGTATCATTGAAACGGCTAAATAGATCACAAGACTAAGAGTTGAAAAGATTGCTAGTAAAAATGAATGACCTGCACTGCTCCAAAATTTCCCGTCTTGAATGACGTTAATATAATTTTCTAGTCCGATGAACTGCATTGCGCCAATTCCATCCCATTTCATTAGCCCGTAATAACCTGTTAAGACCAATGGAATGAAAATGAAAATACCTACCATCAACAATGCAGGGAGAATATATAAAGATATAAACCATTTATTGGACATTACTTTGTTCATATCACTCAACCCCATATTAAAAGAATGGAAAAGGACAAGAGACAGCTGAAAAAGGGATGGCTTCCTCCTTTTTCAGTTGTCTCTGTGAGCGATGCCATTACTCACCCCTTAGGGCAACCGAAAAAGAGTGAGTTACTCTTTTTCAGTTGGTTTCCAGTAACGGTATCGTCCTTTTCATGTACTACTGGATGTTATCAATTATTGTATTAGACTATAGTAGATACACTTTTACTTGCCTTACTCAGCTGAAAGTGCTTCTTCGTGCATTTTTGCGAATTCTTCAGGAGTAATGTCTCCTCCAAATAATGCTTGGATCGCATCCAAATGAGCTTGTGCTACAGCTGCACTCATTTGTACATCAGCATAAAGAGTTAAATTTGTTGCATCGTTCAGATCTTGTAATACTTCAACATACATGTCAGGAAGATCTAAGTTGTCGCCATCAACAATTGTTGCCGGGATAACACCAGCTTGTGAAACGGCTCTTTCTCCCCACTGCTCTACAAAGTAAGCTGAGAATTGCTTCGCTTCTTCTTTAACATCAGAATCTTCAGCTACGAAAAGTCCAACTCCAGGTCCACCGACAAAGCTGTCTGTGTCACCTTCTCCGTTAACTGTAGGGAACTTAAAGTATCCAACGTTATCTCTGAATTCCTGTGGAACATCTTCATTTGTTGTATAGTTTGGTAGATCCCACGTTGCAATCATATACATTGCAGACTGTTCATTCATAAACATGCTCTTCGCTTCTTCATCAGCTAGCCCATTGAATCCGCTTACAAAAGCGTCATTTCCAACCATTTCTTGAACTTTTGCTGCAGCTTCTACTAAAGCTGGATTTTCAAATGAATCGTCTCTGTTAATCGCTTCAGTCAATAACTCAGCTCCACCGATGCGATCAGCAAAGTACATATACCACATAGATCCAGTCCAACTATCTCTGTTTCCTAATGCGATTGGTTGTACATTGTTTTCATTTAATGTTGCAACGACTTGCTCAAGCTCTTCGTAAGTAGTTGGTTCTTCAAGGTTATACTCATCAAAAATTGCTTTATTATAGTAAACATAAACTGTATTTAATTCTAATGGTAGTCCGTACGTTTGACCGTCTTTTTCATAAGCTTCTAGAGTACCAGCTACAAAGTGATCACGTAAGCCGTCTTCTAACATATCATCTAATGGAGTGAAACGATTTCCTTCAACAAAAGGATCTAAGTAGCCTGCTGCCCACGTCATCCCTACATCAGGAAGCTCATTAGAAGAAGCTAATACCGTCATTTGATCTTTGTACTGTTCATTACTTAGAACCTGTAATGAAACTTCAATATTTTCATTTTCTGCTTCGAAATCGGCAATGATTTCATTTACAATTCTATGATGTTCAGCAGAACTTCCTTGTGGCCATAAGTGCATGAATTCAACTGTTGCCACATCACCTGAGCCACCTCCTGAACCAGCTTCTGTTTCCTCATTTCCTCCCGAGTCTGAACCTGAACAGCCGGTAGCAATGAGTGCCCCTGCTAAAATAGCAGCTATTGATGTAAACGCTTTCTTCTTGAACATTGTGTAACCCCCCTTATATTTAGCGAAGCCAGCTATTGCTAACTACAAATCTAGAATATCATGCAAAACATCGTTTGTCTAGTGGATGAACTAAGTGTATAATAAATTTAGAAATGCTGTAATAGAGCGCTAGTAAACGCTTGCATTTTATCGTCAAAATGCCTTTACAATGGGCATCATTGTAGTAAACACAATATTAGTTTTCTATTAATCAATAAAAAATCTACAAATAGAAAGGGTGAGAAAAAGTGACAATTAGTCAAACATTTAATCAGCACGTCGTCAAAAAACGGAACAAATCACTTGTTCTTCATTCTATTAAAGAAGCCTACCCTATTTCTAGAGCGGATATCGCGAATAAAACAGGCCTAAACAAAGGAACTGTTTCGTCCCTTGTGAATGAATTGTTAGAAGAACAGTTAATACTTGAATCTGGGCCTGGTGTATCAAGTGGTGGGAGAAGACCTGTTATGTTGCTGTTCAATCAATCAGCTGGCTACTCCATCGGCATTGATATTGGTGTCAACTATATACTTGCCATCCTTGCTGACTTACAAGGTGTCATTTGCAATGAAAAGCTAATCAAAGTTCAAAACCTTACATTCTCACAAACAACAGACATTCTTTTTACCGTAATCGATGAACTCATCGCCTCCATGCCCCCTAGTGCTTATGGCGTTGTTGGAATCGGAATTGGCGTCCCTGGTACCGTTAGTAATTCTGAAGAAATTTTACTAGCTCCCAATTTAAACTGGAAAAACATTGACCTTAAAAGCGTGATTGAACAAAAATACAATATTCCGGTGAAAATAAAGAATGAAGCAAATGCAGGGGCCTATGGTGAAAAAATATTCGGTGCTGGACAAGAATTTCACAATATTATCTATATTAGTGGTGGGATCGGGATTGGTGTCGGACTCATCTTAAACGATACGCTCTATAAAGGGCATAATGGCTTATCAGGCGAACTCGGTCATATGACAATTAATACGGGTGGACCCGTGTGCAAATGTGGCAATCGAGGCTGCTGGGAGTTGTATGCTTCCGAACAAGCACTTTTAAAAATGGCAGAAGACGAAGGCATTAAGGCTGAAGGTGAGCAAGAACTAACTTTGGAACTACTCGTAAAGCTTGCTGAAGCCGGTGACGCGAAAACTCTTAACGTCATTCAAAAGCTTACCGACCATTTAGTCGTCGGGCTAAGCAATATCATCAATACCTTTAACCCAGAACAAATTATTATCGGAAACCGCCTTGTTGCCTTGCAAAGCTGGATCGTCGACTCATTGAAGGAGAAATTAAAAAAGCATGCGCTCGCAACCCATCATGGTAACTTGCAGGTTCGCTTTTCAAAACTCGAAAAACGTTCTGCTGCACTTGGAGTTGCTGCGTTCTCTACTAAGAATTTCCTTGCGATTAATTTAGACGAAGAGTAAAGGAGTGATGCTACTTTTGGAGACCTATAGGAAACAGGATTTTTTTGATCATGACTGTAAGCGTTTTTATACTAAAATAACAGAGGTGGATAAACTATGACAACAATTCAAAACCCAATTTTACCAGGCTTCAATCCAGATCCAAGTATTTGCCGTGCCGGAGATGACTATTATATTGCAGTATCAACATTTGAGTGGTTTCCTGGAGTTGGGATCTATCATTCAAAGGATTTAAAAAATTGGCGTCTTGTTTCAAGACCACTCAACCGTCTTAGCCAATTAAATATGATGGGAAATCCGGATTCGGGTGGTATTTGGGCCCCTGCTCTTTCCTACAGCGACGGCAAGTTTTGGCTCATATATACAGATGTTAAAGTGACCGAGGGACAATGGAAGGACAGCCATAACTATCTTGTAACATGCGACACAATTGACGGCGAATGGTCAGAGCCGATTCACATGAACAGTTCAGGCTTCGATCCATCTTTATTCCATCATGAAAACGGCAAGAAATATTTCGTTAACATGGTTTGGGATCACCGTATTGCCAATCATCCTTTTTACGGTATTGTTCTGCAGGAATACAGCGTAGAGGAACAGAAGCTTGTCGGCAAAAAAGAAATCATTTTTAAAGGAACAGATATCAAATTAACGGAAGCACCACATTTATATCAAGCAAACGGCTATTATTATTTACTAACGGCAGAAGGTGGCACAAAGTACGACCACCAAGCAACCATAGCTCGTTCAAAGGATTTATGGGGACCATATGAAGTTCATCCTAAAAATCCGTTAATTACATCATTCCCATACCCGAGAAACCCTCTGCAAAAAGCTGGACATGCATCGATCGTGCAGACACATACAGATGAGTGGTTCCTCGTGCATTTAACAGGACGTCCACTCCCAAAAGAAGGTCAGCCTCTTTTAGATCCACGTGGTTTCTGTCCACTTGGTAGAGAAACGGCAATTCAACGTCTTGAATGGAAAGATGACTGGCCGTATGTTGTCGGTGGCAACCAGCCTTCACTTGAAATTGAGGGGCCGGCCATCGAGGAAGTTAAATGGGAAAAAGATTTCGACGAGAAAGATCATTTTGACGCAGACGAGTTGAACCTAAATTTTCAAACATTACGTATTCCTCTTGGGGAACAGACCGTTTCGTTGAAAGATAACCCTGGGCACTTGCGTCTTTACGGAAAAGAGTCCTTAACGTCGAAATTTACCCAAGCTTTTGTAGCAAGACGCTGGCAACATTTTACGTTTACAGCCGAAACAAAAGTTGCGTTCCAGCCGGAGACATTCCAGCAGGCTGCCGGACTGGTCAACTACTACAACACGCAAAACTGGACGGCTCTGCAAGTAACATGGCACGAAGAAAAAGGCCGGATTCTTGATTTGACAACTTGTGATAACTTTACGTTTGACCAACCACTTAGAGGAAATGAAATTGTTGTACCGGTTGACGTAGACTACATTTACCTACGCGTTGATGTAGACACAAATCTGTACCATTATTCGTATTCATTTGATGGCAGCAACTGGACACAAATCCCGATCGATTTCTATTCGTATAAATTGTCTGATGACTACATTCAGGGAGGCGGCTTCTTCACAGGAGCATTCGTCGGCATGCAGTGCCAAGATACATCCGGACAACACTTACATGCAGACTTTGATTATTTTATGTATAAAGAAAAAGAATAATATGAAACAGGGGTCAGACACCTCTTTACCAGAGTAAAGTGGTGTCTGACCCCCTATCCATAATTAGTTTGTTACTTTTGATTTCGCATCTTTTCCGTATTTTTGTGAATAAAGCCAATCAGTGTAGCTGAAGTCTTTTGAATCACGGTTTCTGAAGATCGTGTTACGTAATAGGATCGATACTTCATCCTCTGCGTGGATGATTTCACCCCATGTACGAGCACTTGTTTGAACTCTCGCTGTACGAGGTTGACGCTCTTCTTGGAACGCTGTAAATGCTTTTGGATAATCACCTTTATTCTCTTTTAACACATCAGCTAAATAAGAAGCATCTTCTAATGCTTGAACGCCACCTTGTGCCAAGTACTGAAGCATTGGGTGAGCCGCATCACCAAGTAGACAAACATTGCCTTTTGTCCAGTTCTCAATTGGCAAACGGTCATACATTGGCCAACGAATTTGACGAGAAATGTAAGATAAAGCTTTTTCTACTTTCGGGTGCGCACCTTCGAATACTTTATCCATTTCTTCTGGAGTACCCCACTCACTATCAGCAATACCTTCTTTGTAGTTGAAGCTCTTGAATACTACAACCTGGTTGTAAAGCTCACCACGACGAACAGGATATTGAACTACGTGAAGATTAGGCCCGATCCACATGATTACATCATCCATGTTTGCATCGTCACTGATTTCTTCAATAGGAATCGTACCACGGTATGCCACATACTCAGAGCAAATTGGCTCATCATCAACAAATAGTTTACGAGTTTTAGACTTTAGGCCGTCTGCTCCAATTAATGCTTTTCCTACTAATTTTTCGCCACGATCATTTGTTACGACAACACCTTCAGCGTTTTCTTCAACTGTTTCGATGTGCTGGTTTGTAACTAAGTTAACTAGTGGATTTTTCTCACATGCTTCTAAAAGGACACGGTGTAAGTCTGAACGGTGTAATACGATATACGGGAAGCCGTATCTTTCTTTGAATTCATCGCCTAAGTCTAAAGCTGTTAACTCTTCAGCTGTGTATACATCTTTTAATACTAATCTCTTAGGAAATACAGCGATTTTAGCAATTTCTTCACCTACACCAAGACGGTCAAGTACTGCCATCGCATTCGGTGCCATTTGAATCCCTGCACCAACTTCTCCGAATTCTGGAGCTTGCTCAAGTACCGTTGTTTTTTCTCCCGCTTCAGCTGCACCAAGAGCTGCTGCTAAACCACCGATTCCGCCACCAACAATAATCATTGTATCTTCAGTCTTTACCATAATAAAATCCTCCTTTAAATAAGTAAAATTTTAATTTTCCCTGCAGCAATCAATCTCCCAATCTGTAAACGGATTCATTTACAAGAGTCCTAGCTTCTGTGTTCATCGATTGATTCACAGCAGTTATAAAACCTCAAGCGATAATGTACAGCGTGATTACCGTTAAAAGTTTAATCACTCTTTATTATCGTTTTAGGTAACTTTGTTCTCTATTTGTATAATAAATGTAACCGATTTCTTTTAAGTTGTCAATATTTTTTCAGAATTTAATTATTAATTGTGAGCTTGATCACAGCCCACACTAGGGATTTCGGCCAATTACTGCAACGATAAAGACTATTAATCTACTTAGAACGGGTACTACTAAATACGACATAGATATTATAAAAAGTTAATTAACATAGTTTCTTCTCTATTAAGTAGTGGATTAGAATTTCACGAAATTTATCCAAGGTGTCTGAAAAAGTAAATCTCGCCAAAATATTACACGATTGAATATAATCACTATTAAAGAAATCATTTCACTATTTAGATATTTTAGTGTAATCGTTTTCCAAAGTCTAGTTTATTTTATAGTGAAATCTCTACGCTTACATCTCTACAAAAAGAAACAATGTAATCGATTTCACTATTGTAATTAAAGGAGGAAAAACAGATGGCAACTATTAATACTACAGAGGTTATTGGTAACAGTAAATTCAATCGCTTCCATTTTTTATTGTTGTTTTGGTGTACATTTATTATTGCATTTGATGGGTATGATCTCGTCTTATACGGTTCTGTCGTTCCATATCTCATTGAAGAGTGGTCCCTCACGACTGTCCAAGCAGGCGCCATAGGTAGTTATGGATACATTCGCGTTATGGTAGGTGCAATCTCATTTGGTATCATAGCAGATAGAATTGGAAGAAAAAATGTTATTTTGCTTTGTATTGCGTTATTTAGCTTATTTACAGCATTATGTGGTTTGGCTCCAAACCTGAATTGTGTTTTCAGTTTATCGCTTTATTGCAGGCTTAGGACTTGGTGGAATTATGCCAAACATTATTGCGTTGATGACCGATTATTCACCTAAGACAAGCCGAAGTATGCTCGTTTCTATTGTGTTGTGTGGTTATTCTGTTGGTGGGATGATGGCGCCGACTTTAAGTATTTTCTTAATCCCCCATTTTGGCTGGGAAATTATCTTTTTAATCGCTGCAATCCCACTTTTATTTTTACCGTTAATGTATAAGCAGCTACCGGAAACTCCCAGTTATTTGATTGCCAGTGGGCGAAACTTGGAACTTAGCCGTACGTTAATGAAAGTTAGCCCAACATTTACTAAAAACGATCAGTTTGAAAAACAGGCTCTTGCTGAAAAAGGCTCTTCTGTTGCTAAATTGTTCAAGGATAAGCGTGGGTTAAGTACAAGCATGATTTGGGTTGCCTACTTTATGAGTCTGTTGATGGTTTACGGATTAAATACGTGGCTTCCTCAGTTAATGTTTGAGGCAGGATATACCCTTGATTCAAGCTTAACATTTTTAATCGTACTTAATTTCGGGGCTATTGTTGGTACAATTTTTATTGCTAGATTAGCAGATAAGGGAGGAGCAAAACGATTGCTTGCTCCAATGTATATCATAGGATCAATTGGCTTAATATTATTAGGTTTTAACAGTCCTATCTTTATTCTTTATATCCTTGTTGCCGTTGCAGGAGCTTGTACAATTGGGGCTCAAAATATCGCAAATGCGTACGTGTCACAGTTTTATCCACCTTCGATCCGTTCAACCGGTCTTGGTGTTGCCTCAGGTGTAGGAAGAATCGGAGCAATCGTCGCTCCAACTCTTGGTGGGGTCTTGCTTGCGGCAAGCTTACCCATTCACATGAATTTCATAGCGTTTGCTATTCCTGGTGTTATTGCTGCTACTGCTTTCTGGATTGTCCGAGATAAATATGGCTTTTCTACACAAGAAAACAACAGCCATGACGATCCCCCACCATTAGATAAAGTTTCAGGCAGTTAGTAGATGGGGTCAGACACCTCTTTATTGCTGTGCTGCAGTACTGTGGGGTCTGGCACTGCACCTTTGCTGTACAGTGATGGTGTAGTGTCTGACCCCACTTTATCCAAATAAAGAAAAGAAGAGGGGGCTGTCCCCTCTTCTTATTAGTTTGTTACCGTTTGTTTTGAGCCTTGGCCGTATTTCTTAGAATAGAGCCAATCTGTGTAAGTGAAGTCTTTTGCATCACGGGATTTGAAGATTGTATCACGCAGTAAGATAGAAATCGGATCCTCTGCATGAATAATTTCTCCCCATTTACGCGCCGTGGTTTGGACTTTCGCTGAACGTGGTTGACGCTCAGTTTGGTATTCTTTGAATGCTACTTCATAGTTTCCTGGATGTTTTTGAAGCATATCAGAAAGGAATGAAGCATCTTCTAACGCTTGAACTCCACCTTGAGCTAAGTATTGAAGCATTGGGTGAGCTGCATCGCCAAGAAGCGTGATGTTTCCTTTTGTCCAGTTTTCAATTGGATTACGGTCATACATCGGCCATTTGAACTGGCGCTCGATAAATGATAGAGCTTTCTCCACTTTTGGATGTGCACCTTCAAATACTTTATCCATTTCCTCAGGTGTACCCCAATCTTCTACAGGAATATCTTCCTTGTAGTTGAAACTCTTAAATACAACAACTTGGTTATATAACTCACCACGACGAACAGGATATTGAACAACGTGTAGATTTGGACCAATCCACATGATTACATCATCCATGTTCGCATCATCACTGATTTCTCCAATCGGAATTGTTCCACGGTAAGCAACATACTCCGAGCAAACTGGCTCATCGTTTGAGAAAAGTTTACGAGTCTTAGACTTAAGTCCGTCTGCGCCAATTAACGCTTTCCCTACTAATTTTTCTCCTCTAGCATTTGTCACAACTGGACCTTCTGGTGTTTCTTCAACCTTTTCAATATGCTGGTCAGTTACTAAAGTAATTAACGGATTCTTTTCACACGCCTCTAACAAGACACGGTGTAAGTCTGAACGATGCAACACGATGTACGGGAAACCGTATCTTTCTTTAAAGTCATCCCCTAAGTCTAAAATCGTTAACTCTTCAGCCGTATAGACATCTTTTAAAACCAATCTCTTTGGAAAAACTGCAACTTTTGCGATTTCTTCCCCTACACCAAAACGATCAAGTACTGCCATTGCATTCGGTGACATTTGAATTCCTGCCCCAACTTCCCCAAATTGTGGCGCTTGTTCAAGTACCGTTGTTTTCTCCCCTGCTTCTGCTGCAGCTAAAGCAGCTGCTAAACCTCCAATTCCTCCACCAACAATAATCATTGTATCTTCAGTCTTTAACATTTTAAGTCCCCCTCTTAAAATTTATAATTTTTATGTTAAACCAATGGTGGTTTAAACTCGCTTGTTACCTCTTGATATCCATTTCCTTTTTCAAGTGCTTCTTCTCTTTCTACATCGAAGTGCTCCATAATCGGTAAATCACTTGTTGAGAAGAATAATGTATCTTCGCTTGCCACATGCTCATGCCATGCCCAGTTCGGAACGATGAAATAGTCACCTTGTGCCCAATCAAAACGCTGGCCATTAATAACCGAGTAACCAGAACCTCTAAATACTTGATAAATCGTCGAATGCGTATGGCGATGTGCTTTTGAGTGGAAGCCTTTTGGAAGCTTCTGCATCCATGCCGCAATCGTTGGGTTTGCTGTTTGGCCATTTGATGGGTTAATGAATTCCACTGCATAACCGTCAAATGGATCTGGCTCAAAACGACTTAATCCTTCAAGCGCTGCCATCGTTTGCTTATGTTTAAAAGAACCAAGTGGTGCTTTTTTCGGATGACGGTCGGAAATCGGACGAACCATTCCACCCTCATAACGCTGTGCATTGTAGTTATCAGGAACTTTCGGGCTCTCAAGCTCTTCTGGATAATGATCAAAGAATGTTCCACCAAGCATATACTTCGTTGGAATATCAAGTACATCCATCCAAATCATCGGTTCAGTACCTGGGTGACCATGTCCATGCCAGAGGTCCTTCGGTGTAATCAGAAAGTCTCCCTCTTCCATGAAAATACGCTCACCTTGCACAATCGTGTATGCACCTTCACCGTTTGTAATAAAACGAAGCGCATTTTGTGAGTGACGGTGTGACGGCGCTTCTTCACCCGGCAACAGCATTTGAACAGCTGCATAGAGCGTTTGACTCGTTGATGCCCAGCCCCATGGTTGACGGTAATCAAGCCCTGGGTTCTGAAGGTAGATCGCTCTTCTTTCCCCACCCCGTTCCGGTGTAAAAATTTGTGCCGCTTCATCCAACTTCTTTTTCAATAGATCCCACTTCCAAAGATATGCTTGCGCATGAGGCTCCGGCGTCTTATGCATTAACTCTGGAATCGCTTCCCAAAGTGGCCCGAGATTATACTGCCTAATATCTTTTGTAAAATCTTGAACTATTTTACTTTTAAAAAAATCTCCACTTGTAACTGCCATTCTTAATCCACCTCTCTTTTTGTAATTAGTTACATCTAAGCGTTAAGATAACGCTTACACTTCATGCTTAGTTACATATACCCCTGTAACTGATCATCATGAAAAAATGTTTTAGGTTGCTAGCTTCACCACCTCAAGTTAATACGCCGAAAGTAGAAGTCTCTTATGGGGCAATACTGTAAACGGATTCAATTTCTTTACTTTTGAATTGAACCTGTACTCCATAGCGAACCCTCAACATCTCGATTGGCAACTGACTAGATGAAATTAAATTGCCTATTTCATTCTCGTAAAAATGATGATGACTTACGCAGCAAGCTTCCATAGGTGTGATGTTTCTCTCCACTATTACAAGAAAGTTTCTTAGTTCTCTAACATAAGTGTGATTTTTTACACTATTAGATAACTAAGTTCTCTATTTATATAATAAATTTATATGATCCCCTGTAAATTGTCAATATATTTCTAGAACTTCTTCTGCAAAAAATAAGAATATTTTGTCACAAACAAAAAAAGAGGGGCCTCTTAGCCCCTCTTTCCTACGGTGAAGTACTGATAAGGGGACTGTCCCCACATACTTTAACGTGTCAAAGCAGTGTCTGACCCCAACTCCTTTTCTTCCATTCTTTTGTTCATAAAAATATAGAGTACCGAAATAATTACTACAAAGATTGCTAGGTAGCCAAATAAATTTGAGAACCCCGTATATGCGACGATGATTCCTAGAATGAAAGAACCTAATGCGATCCCTGTATCGTATAACATAAATAATGTCGCCGTTGCATGTCCGGTTCGTTTCTTAGAGACAGATTGAACGGCTAAAGTCATGAAAAATGGCAACATCGATCCATATCCGATCCCGAGCACCCCAGCTGCAACCAAATACAACACAGCCGATTCGGCAACACTTAAGAGGACTAACCCTACAGCAAACAACACAAAGCAAGGAAGAAGCACAATTTTTGGCCCTCGTCGATCAAATAACCTCCCTAAATACGGTCTAGTTACAAGCATTGTAACTGCAAAGACAATAAAAAAGTATCCTGAAACTCTCTCTATTCCTAGCTCCACCGCATAAACCGAAGAAAACGAAAGAATACTAGCGTACGCAAAACCAACAAACATACTAATAACTGCTATAGGCAATGCCTTCATTTCAAATAACTCATAGAAAGAAAGTCTCTTTTTCATGGAGACATCGACCTTTGGCATCGGAGCGTCTTGCACTTTAACTAATAGAGCACCAAACACACTTATTAGTAACAAACTACTTAGAATCATAAACACATGTTCAAATGAAACAAATTGAATGAGGCTAAGACCTAAGAACGGACCTAATACCATAGCCAAATTCAAAAACATCGTAAAATATCCGAGCCCTTCTCCTTTTCGCTGTTTAGGGACAATATCCACGGCAATCGCTGAAGTCGTCGTCGTTAATACAGCAAACGACAAACCATGAATAAAACGCAAAATTAAAAGAGGCATAAATTCATCTACCCATATATAACTAAACGATGTTACCGTGTACAGCACCGTCGCAACTAATAATACTTTACGTTTTCCAAAACGTTCTAAAATGCCTCCTGAAAACGGCCTTATCAAAATCGCCGATAACATCATGAGCGTTACAACTAAACCTCCTTGTGCGTTGGTTCCACCCAAATTATAGATTACATACACCGGTAACGTTGTTAACAACGCATAAAAATTAATAAAAACCATCAAGTTCACTAAAGAAATACTAAAGAAATCTTTCGTCCAAATCGCTTGATTATTAGTTGTCATTTAATCATTCCTTTTTGTTTCAAGCTTCGCCAAAAGCTTGAAAAGTTGCTGTTGCTCCTGTTCCGATAACGCATTTGTATATTCATCTTCAAGATCTTCAACAGCTGATCTTACTACTAAGTAAAGTTCTCGCGCTTTCTCCGTTAACTCCACAATCCGTTCACGTTTGTCTTTTCCTTCTTTTCTAACGATCCAGCCATTCGCTTCCATTCGCACAAGCGTCCTCGTTACTGTTGGTGCTTCAACCTTCAAGTATTGCCAAATATCAGTCTGCGTCATTGGCCCTTTCTCGCTAAGTACATAAAGAATAGTCCACTGAGACGTGTACAACCCATATTCCTGCAGCTTTTCATTTAAACTCTTCGAAAACAAACGTACCTTTTGATTTAACATATGAAAAAGATTATCGGCAGCCATTTTAAATCCTCCAACCATTATTTACCTAGCTAACTATCTACTTTATATATCGTAACAAAAATTGACCAACCTGTATATTAGACTAACTGACTAACAAATCAATAAGCTACTTTTAAAAACAGTCATTAGGTAAGCAAACAAAAAAGACCAACCGAAGTTGATCTTTGACTATGTAATAAACATTACATTCTAAAATGGTGAGCCATGAAGGACTCGAACCTTCGACCCTCTGATTAAAAGTCAGATGCTCTACCAACTGAGCTAATGGCTCTTGCAGATATTTCATTGAAGGATTTCATGATGCCTACGGACGATGCTCTGCTCCGTGGTCCTACCTGTTCTTTCCTCTTCTAGTAACACTCTGTTGCCGGCTGCGTCAGAACAACTCGTAGATGTTCAAGTAGCTTTGCTCGTAACTGAGCTAATGGCTCTTGCAGATATTTCGTTGAAGTATTTCATGATGCCTACGGATGATGCTCTGCACCGTGGTACTACCTGTTCTTTCCTCTTCTAGTAACGCTCTGTTGCTTGCTGCGTCAGAACAACTCGTAGAAGTTCAAGTAGTTTTGCTCGTAACTGAGCTAATGGCTCTTGCTGCTATACATGAAATGGTGCGGGTGAAGGGAGTCGAACCCCCACGTCATAAGACACTAGATCCTAAGTCTAGCGCGTCTGCCAATTCCGCCACACCCGCATTTCAACAAAACAAAAAAATGGTGCCGGCCAGAGGACTTGAACCCCCAACCTACTGATTACAAGTCAGTTGCTCTACCAATTGAGCTAGGCCGGCATAAAGATGGCGGTCCGGACGGGACTCGAACCCGCGACCTCCTGCGTGACAGGCAGGCATTCTAACCAACTGAACTACCGGACCATTTGGTATTGCGGGGGACGGATTTGAACCGCCGACCTTCGGGTTATGAGCCCGACGAGCTACCAGACTGCTCCACCCCGCGTCGTTATAAAGTATTCGGATGATGCTGTTTCGAAGAAGTTGTCTCTTCCTCTTCCAGTTTTGCGTTGTAGTATATGCGTCGAGACATGTCGATGTTGCTTCGACGATGTTTCGCTCCATGCTCCACCCCGCGTCGTTATTAAATAAACAAAAAGTAATATGTTTATGGTGGAGGATGACGGGATCGAACCGCCGACCCCCTGCTTGTAAGGCAGGTGCTCTCCCAGCTGAGCTAATCCTCCGATATATTGGTGACCCGTACGGGATTCGAACCCGTGTTACCGCCGTGAAAGGGCGGTGTCTTAACCGCTTGACCAACGGGCCAATCATATTTGATGGCAAATGTCTGCCAATGAATACTGTGGAAAATGGTGGGCCTGAGTGGACTCGAACCACCGACCTCACGCTTATCAGGCGTGCGCTCTAACCAGCTGAGCTACAGGCCCACAGCATTACTAAAGAGCGGGTGATGAGAATCGAACTCACGACATCAGCTTGGAAGGCTGAGGTTTTACCACTAAACTACACCCGCATAATAAATATTATAAATGAAGGCGGCACCCGGATTTGAACCGGGGAATAAGGGTTTTGCAGACCCGTGCCTTACCACTTGGCTATGCCGCCAAAAAATGGAGCGGAAGACGAGATTCGAACTCGCGACCCCCACCTTGGCAAGGTGGTGTTCTACCACTGAACTACTTCCGCATATAAATGGCTGGGCTAGCAGGATTCGAACCTACGCATGACGGAATCAAAATCCGTTGCCTTACCGCTTGGCGATAGCCCAACGTTCAGTAACAATTTTAAATACGCGTCTAACCAGAAGCATCTAAAAACAACAAAAATAAATCTAATAAGATTTGGCAGGGGCAGTAGGAATCGAACCCACACTGGAGGTTTTGGAGACCTCTGTTCTACCGTTAAACTATGCCCCTAAAGTGGTGGAGGGGGACGGATTCGAACCGCCGAACCCGTAGGGAGCGGATTTACAGTCCGCCGCGTTTAGCCACTTCGCTACCCCTCCAGATTTTTAATGGTGGAGCCTAGCGGGATCGAACCGCTGACCTCCTGCGTGCAAGGCAGGCGCTCTCCCAGCTGAGCTAAGGCCCCATCGTCAAAACAAAATGGGACTAACAAGTTAGCCCCATATATTTAGCCTGGCAACGTCCTACTCTCACAGGGGGAAGCCCCCAACTACCATCGGCGCAAAAGAGCTTAACGACCGTGTTCGGCATGGGAACGGGTGTGACCTCTTCGCTATCGCCACCAGACTATAATGGTGTTTTCAAGAAAACACCTTGAAGAAAATGTGATTCCTTCAAAACTAGATAATGCTTTTATAGAAACAATTGTCACACTTCACGAAGTATGACGTCAAGAATCATTTATTGGATAAGTCCTCGACCGATTAGTATCTGTCAGCTCCACGTGTCGCCACGCTTCCACACCAGACCTATCAACCTCATCATCTCTAAGGGGTCTTACTGGATTAACTCCATGGGAAA